>NZ_CM001466.1:3953949-4057028 GCF_000231055.2 Saccharomonospora azurea NA-128
CGGGCGCCGACGTCGTCGCCATGGCCGAGGCGGCGGCCGCGACCCGCCGGGCCGAGATCGTGGTGGCCGCCGAGGACGCCATCACGTGGGTCGGCAGGGCCGCCGCGGGCGATGTGATCGGCCTGGTCGACGGTGAGGTGGTGCTCATCGAACCGGGCGATTCCGAGGGACGGATGGTTCGCGCCGCCACGGGTGTGCTGGACCGCATGCTCGCGGTGGGCGGCGAGCTCGTCACCGTCCTCACCGGCGAACACGCGCCCGACGGCATCGCCGACGCACTCACCGACCACGTGCGCACCGAGCGGCCCGACGTCGAACTGGTGTGCTATCCCGGTGGGCAGACCGATGCGGTGCTGCTGATGGGTGTGGAGTGACATGGCGGTGTTGGCGGACAGGCTCACGGACGTCGTGGGCGCACGCACGGCGGACGCGCTGGCGTCCGCGCTCGACCTGCACACCGTCGGCGACCTCCTGCGGCACTACCCGCGGCGCTACGCCCAGCGCGGCGAACTCACCGACATCGCCGGGTTGGAGCTCGGGGAGCACGTCACCGTGCTCGCGCGCGTCGAGAGCACCACGAAACGGCCGATGCGCTCCCGCAAGGGATCGATCCTCGACGTCACCATCACCGACGGTCAGCGCAGGCTGTCGTGTGCGTTCTTCGGCAACCAGACGTGGCGCGAGCGGGAACTGCGGCCGGGCCGGACGGGCTTGTTCGCGGGCAAGGTCACCGCGTTCCGCCGTTCGCTCCAGCTCGCCAACCCCGAGTACGAGCTGATCGAGTCCGACGACGGGTTGTCGAGCGTGGACGACTTCCTCGCGCAGATCATTCCCGTGTATCCCGCGGCGCAGGGTCTGCCCTCGTGGCGGATCTCCAAGGCCGTGCACCAGACGTTGGAGATGCTCGACCACGAGCCCGACCCGCTGCCCGAGACGCTCCGCCGGGACCACGACCTGATCACGCTGTTCGACGCGTTGCACGCCATCCACCGGCCGCGCAGCGACGCCGAGCTGGCCGCCGCCCGCACCCGGCTCAAGTGGGACGAGGCGCTGGCCGTGCAACTCGTGCTGGCTCAGCGGAGGCAGTCCTCCGGGGCGCGCCCGGCGCCCGCGTGCTCGCCGAAGTCCGGCGGCATCGCCGAGGCGTTCGACGCGCGACTGCCGTTCGAGCTCACCGACGGCCAGCGCGAGGTCGGCGAGGCACTGCGCGCCGATCTCGCGGGCGAACACCCGATGAACCGCCTCCTGCAGGGCGAGGTCGGCAGCGGCAAGACCATCGTCGCGCTGCGGGCGATGCTGCAGGTCGTGGACGCCGGCAGGCAGGCGGCGTTGCTCGCGCCGACCGAGGTCCTCGCCGCCCAGCACGCACGGTCGTTGCGCGAGTTGCTCGGCGACCTCGCGAAGGCGGGCGAACTCGGCGGATCCGAGTGCGCCACGCGCGTCACGCTGCTCACCGGATCGATGCCCGCGAAGCAGCGCAAGCAGGCGTTGCTCGACGCGGCGAGCGGATCGGCGGGCATCGTCGTCGGCACCCACGCTCTGCTCGGCGAACACGTGTCCTTCGCCGACCTGGCGTTCGTGGTCGTCGACGAGCAGCACCGGTTCGGCGTCGAGCAGCGGGACGCGCTGCGCGCGCGTGCGGGCGACGACGTCAGTCCCCACGTGCTGGTGATGACCGCGACGCCCATCCCGCGCACCGTCGCCATGACCGTGTACGGCGACCTGGAGACGTCGTCGCTGCGGCAGCTCCCGTCCGGGCGTTCCCCGATCGCGACCACCGTGGTGCCCGCCGCCGAGAAACCGGCGTGGCTCGACCGGGCGTGGCAGCGGCTGCGCGAGGAGGTCGGCAAGGGGCACCAGGCCTACGTCGTGTGTCCTCGCATCGGCGACGAACCGCCGTCGGACAAGACCGAACGGCCGGCGATCGCCGTGCTCGAGCTCGCCCCGGAGCTGGAGAACGGCCCGCTCGCGGGCCTGCGGGTCGGGGTCCTGCACGGGAGGCTGCCCAGCGACGACAAGGACGCCGTGATGCGCGCGTTCGCCGAGGGCGAGCTGGACGTGCTCGTGGCGACCACCGTCATCGAGGTCGGCGTCAACGTCCCCAACGCCACCCTCATGGTGATCATGGACGCGGACCGGTTCGGGGTCAGCCAGCTCCACCAGCTCCGCGGCCGTGTGGGCCGGGGCGACGTGCCGGGACTGTGCCTGCTGGTCACCGAGGCGCTGGACGGCACCGCCGCCAGGGCGCGGCTCAGCGCCGTCGAGTCGACCACCGACGGGTTCGAGTTGTCGAAGCTGGACCTGGAGCTGCGCAGGGAGGGCGACATCCTCGGCGCGGCGCAGTCCGGCAAGCGCTCCGGGCTCAAGCTCCTGTCCCTGCTGCGCGACGAACACGTGATCGCGCAGTCGCGCCGGGTGGCTCGGCAGGTGGTGTCGGCCGACCCGGACCTGCGCGACCATCCCGGCCTCGCCGCGTTGGCCGCCCAGACGATCGACGACGAACGAGCGGAGTATCTGGAGAAATCCTGACGCCGTGTCCGCGAGCTGCGTACGCGTGTTCGCATTCTGCGTACGCATGTTGCCGTCCCACACTGCGGACACACGTGCGCGAGGCGCGGACACGCGTACGGGAAGTGCGGACACGCGTGCGTGAGGTGCGGACACGGTGTTCGGGGTACTCCCGACAGGGGATACGGCTTCGGCGCATGAGACCCGTCACTGGCCGTTGCTCTCCCTTCGAGCACGGCAACCGAGGTAACGTGCTCGCGACCGCTCCATACGAGGAAGGAACGGGAATGTTCCGCAAGGTACTCGTCGCCAACCGTGGCGAGATCGCGATCCGAGCGTTTCGCGCAGCGTACGAGCTGGGCGCGGGAACGGTCGCGGTGTTCCCCCACGAGGATCGAAACTCCGTCCACCGGTTGAAGGCCGATGAGGCGTACCAGATCGGTCAGCCCGGCCACCCGGTGCGGGCGTACCTGTCGGTGGACGAGATCGTGTCCGCCGCGCAGCGGGCGGGTGCCGACGCGATCTATCCCGGATACGGCTTCCTCTCGGAGAATCCGGATCTCGCCCGCGCGTGCGCCGACGCGGGCATCACGTTCGTCGGTCCCAGCGCCGAGGTCCTGGAGCTCACGGGCAACAAGGCGCGCGCCGTGGCCGCCGCCCGCGCGGCCGGTGTGCCGGTGCTCGGCTCGTCGGAGCCGTCTTCCGATGTGGACACTCTCGTCCGGGACGCCGAGGAACTCGGTTTCCCCGTGTTCGTCAAGGCGGTCGCGGGCGGCGGTGGCCGAGGCATGCGGCTCGTGAAGGACCGCGCGTCGCTGAGGGATTCGATCGAGGCCGCGGCCCGGGAGGCGGAGTCGGCGTTCGGTGACCCGACGGTGTTCCTGGAGAAGGCGGTCGTACGGCCCCGCCACATCGAGGTGCAGATCCTCAGCGACGGCACCGGCGACGAGAACGGCGTCATCCACCTCTACGAGCGCGACTGCTCGGTGCAGCGCAGGCACCAGAAGGTGGTCGAGCTGGCCCCGGCGCCGAACCTCGATCCCGAGCTGCGGGAACGCATCTGCGCCGACGCCGTGCGCTTCGCCCGGCAGATCGGCTACCGCAACGCGGGCACGGTGGAGTTCCTCGTCGACCCGGACGGCAACCACGTCTTCATCGAGATGAACCCGCGGATCCAGGTGGAGCACACGGTGACCGAGGAGGTCACCGACGTCGACCTGGTGCAGGCGCAGCTGCGGATCGCGGCGGGCGAGACTCTTCCCGACCTCGGTCTGTCGCAGGACACGGTGTACCTGCGTGGTGCGGCGTTGCAGTGCCGGATCACCACGGAGGATCCCGCCAACGGGTTCCGCCCGGACACCGGCATGATCAGCGCCTACCGCTCGCCGGGCGGGTCGGGTATCCGGCTCGACGGCGGGACCACGTTCGCGGGCACGGAGATCAGCGCGCACTTCGACTCGATGCTGGTGAAGCTCACCTGCCGGGGTCGCACGTTCGAGACGGCGGTCGACAAGGCGCGGCGCGCGGTGGCGGAGTTCCGGATCCGCGGTGTGGCCAGCAACATTCCGTTCCTCCAGGCGGTTCTGGACGACCCCGACTTCCGGGCGGGCCGGGTCACCACGGCGTTCATCGAGGAGCGCCCGCACCTGCTGACGGCACGGCATTCGGCCGACCGCGGCACGAGGCTGCTCACCTACCTCGCCGACGTGACCGTGA
This sequence comes from Saccharomonospora azurea NA-128, assembly GCF_000231055.2. Taxonomy (GTDB): domain Bacteria; phylum Actinomycetota; class Actinomycetes; order Mycobacteriales; family Pseudonocardiaceae; genus Saccharomonospora; species Saccharomonospora azurea. Next base: position 3,958,174 of record NZ_CM001466.1, read on the forward strand.
ACAAGCCGCAGGGGGAGCGCCCCCGGTTGATCGACCCGGTCACCAAGCTGCCGTCCGTGTCGCCGGGCGAGCCGCCCGCCGGGTCGAAGCAGAAGCTCACCGAGCTCGGTCCCGAGGGGTTCGCGCGGTGGTTGCGGTCGTCGCCGACCATCGGCGTCACCGACACGACGTTCCGCGACGCCCACCAGTCGCTGCTCGCCACCCGGGTGAGGACGAAGGACCTGCTCGCGGTCGCCCCGGTGGTGGCCCGCACCCTGCCGGAGCTGCTGTCGGTGGAGTGCTGGGGCGGCGCCACCTACGACGTGGCGTTGCGGTTCCTCGCCGAGGACCCGTGGGAGCGGCTCGCGGCGTTGCGCGAGGCGATGCCCAACATCTGTCTCCAGATGCTGCTGCGTGGCCGCAACACGGTGGGGTACACGCCGTACCCGACGGAGGTGACCGAGGCGTTCGTCGAGGAGGCCACCGCCACGGGCATCGACATCTTCCGCATCTTCGACGCGCTCAACGACGTCGAGCAGATGCGGCCCGCGATCGAGGCCGTCCGGGCGACGGGCACGGCCGTCGCGGAGGTCGCCCTCTGCTACACCTCCGACCTGTCGGACCCCGACGAGAAGATCTACACGCTCGACTACTACCTCAAGCTGGCCGAGCAGATCGTCGGCGCGGGCGCGCACGTCCTGGCCATCAAGGACATGGCCGGGTTGCTGCGGGCACCCGCCGCGGCGCGCCTGGTGAGTGCGCTGCGCAAGGAGTTCGACCTGCCCGTGCACATCCACACGCACGACACGGCGGGCGGGCAGCTCGCGACGTACCTCGCGGCCGTCAATGCGGGTGCCGACGCCGTGGACGGCGCGGTGGCGTCGATGGCGGGCACGACGTCGCAACCGTCGCTGTCGGCGATCGTGGCCGCGTTCGACCACTCCGAGCGGCCGACGGGCCTCGACCTCGGCGCGGTCGGCGAGCTCGAACCGTACTGGGAGATCGTGCGCAAGATCTACGCGCCGTTCGAGGCGGGCCTGGCCTCGCCGACCGGTCGCGTGTACCACCACGAGATCCCGGGTGGACAGTTGTCGAACCTGCGCACCCAGGCCGTGGCGCTCGGTCTCGGCGACCGCTTCGAGGAGATCGAGGCGATGTACGCCGCCGCGGACCGTATCCTCGGTCACCTCGTGAAGGTGACGCCGTCGTCCAAGGTGGTCGGTGACCTCGCGCTGCACCTCGTCGGCGCGGGAGTGTCGCCCGAGGACTTCGAGGCCGAGCCGAACAAGTACGACATCCCGGCGTCCGTAATCGGGTTTCTGCGCGGTGAACTGGGCGACCCGCCCGGGGGCTGGCCCGAGCCGTTCCGCAGCAAGGCGCTGCGGGGGCGGGCCGAGGCCACGTCCACCGTCGAGCTGTCCGACGACGACCGGCGGGCACTGGCGAAGGACCGGAGGGCGACCCTCAACCGTCTGCTGTTCCCCGGCCCGACGACGGAGTTCGAGACCCACCGCCAGGCGTACGGCGACACGAGCGTGTTGCCCAGCAAGGACTTCTTCTACGGCCTGAGGCCGGGGGAGGAGTACCCGGTCGACCTGGAGCCCGGTGTCCGGTTGCTCATCGAGCTGGAGGCCATCGGCGAGGCCGACAAACGCGGTATCCGCACCGTCATGGCGTCGCTGAACGGGCAGCTGCGGCCCATCCAGGTCCGCGACCGCTCGGTGGCCGTCGACCTGCCCGCGAAGGAGAAGGCCGACAAGAGCAACCCGAAGCACGTCGCGGCCCCGTTCGCCGGGGTCGTGACGGCGACGGTGTCCGAAGGCGACACCGTCGAGGCGGGCGACACCGTGGCCACCATCGAGGCCATGAAGATGGAGGCCGCCATCACCGCACCGGAGGGCGGCCGGGTGGCGCGGCTGGCCATCAGCTCGGTGCAGCAGGTGGAGGGCGGCGACCTGCTGGTGGTGCTGGAGTAGCGCCGCCGGTCCGGCGAGGCCCGAGGGCCGGCTCCGCTGCGACGGACGGGCGGAGCCATGGCCTTCGGCCGTCGCGCCCACTAGCGTGACCGCATGCGTGTTCATGCCGTGGCGCAGTGGCAGGGAGCGGGTTGGCCGAACGCGGTGTCCCGGCTGCCCGCCGGATGCGCGGAACTCGCCTCACTCACCGAGGAGCTGCTGGACACACCGGTGTTGCGGGTGCCCGTCGGTGCCGAGGGTTCACCGACCGAGCACGGTGTCCGCAACCGTGCCGCGCTGCTGGACAACCGGACCGCGCAGCTGGCCGCTCTGGAGAATCCGGAGGGGCCCGTCCTGACCCTGGGTGGTGACTGCGGGAGCGACCTCGTGCCGATCGGGGTCGCCCGCTACCGGTACGGGCCGGGGCTCGGGGTGCTGTGGTTCGACGCGCACGCCGATGCGAACACGGCCGACACCTCACCGTCCGCCGCCTTCCACGGCATGGTGCTGAGGGCGCTGCTGGGCGAGGGGGACGACGAGTTCGTGGCGAACCCGGCGGTCGAACCCGGCCGCGCGGTGCTGGTGGGCACGCGATCGTTCGACCGGTCGGAGGCGGAGGCCGTGCGGTCCGGGCTGCTCCGCCACGTGCCGCCGCCCGCCCGGCCGGAGCAGGTGGTCACCGCCGTGCGCGAGTCCGGCGCGGAGGCCCTGTACGTCCACGTCGACGTCGACGTGCTCGATCCGAACGCGTTCGCGGGCACGCACTACCACGAACCCGGCGGCCTCACCATCGAACGCCTCGTCGCCTGCCTCGACGCGCTCGCGGAGTTCCGCGTCGTCGGCGCCGCGATCACGGAGTGCACGGCGTCCGACCGGATGGAGGCGTCGGCGCTGGTCCCTGTGGTGGACGCGCTGGCCCGCCGCCTGAGGGCCTGAGCACCACGCGTTGTCATTCTCGCACAAGGTGGCCGGAAGATTTCGTCAGATCAGCACGAAGACCGGCCGCGGCTGTGATTCCGGTGATACCTTTTTCGATCATCGTCGGGCCGGGACGTCGCGAGTGGAATCCCCCAGAGTTGTGGGAAGGAGCTTGTCGGTGTGACGGGAGGAGCAGCGGACGAGACCGCCGAAGCGATGGTGCTTCCAGGACAACTCGCGCAGATCATGCGACCCGAGCTGGAGAGCGTGGCCGACGAGATCGTCGCCGAGATCCGCGCCCTCATCCCGGAGTACCGCAGGCCCCTCGACGGCCCGTACGGCAAGAGCATCAGGGCCGGAGTCCAGCACGCGGTGTCGCTGTTCCTCGCCCAGATCGCCGACCCGACGGCGTCGAAACACCACGCCCACGAGGTGCACCGCAGGCTCGGCCAGTACGAGATGCGCGAGGGTCGCAGCCTCGACACGTTGCAGGCCGCCTACCGCGTGGGAGCGCGGGTGGCGTGGCGGCGGATCATGGAGGTCGGGCGCAACGGCGGGTTCTCGTCGACGGTGATGTCGCAGCTGGCCGACACGATGCTCGGGTTCATGGACGAGCTGGCCTCGGTGGCGCTCGACGGGTTCCTCGAGGCGAAGGCCGGCTCCGCCGACGCGCTCGACACCTGGCGCCGGCGGCTGCTCCAGCTCATCCTCGAACGTCCCGCCGTGCCGCCGGAGGCGCTCGACGAACTCGCGCAGCTGATCGGGTGGGCCACACCCAGGACCGCCACGCCGGTGGCGGTGCGTCCACTGCTGCCGATCAAAGGCGGCTACCGGCCACCGCTCGACGCCGACGTCCTCGCCGAACTGACGGGCGTCGAACCGCGCCTGCTCGTGCCCGGCACCCTGACCCGCGAGCGGCTCGCCATGCTGGAACAGGCGTTGCCGAGGTGCCGGTTCGCGGTCGGGCCGTGCGTGCCGCTGGATGCCGTCGCCGACTCGCTGCGCTGGGCGCGCAAGGCCCTCGGGCTCGTCGACGAGGGTGTGCTCCCGCCGCGCAGGGTGGTGTGGGCGCAGGAGTGCCTGCCCGTGCTGATGCTGCATTCGGACGAGGCGTTGGCGGCGCAACTGCGGGCCAGGCTGCTCGCCACGCTCGACGGCCTCACTCCGAGGCAGCGGGAGCGGGTGCTGGAGACGTTGCGGGCCTGGCTGGACGCGCAGGGCCACGTGCTGGCCATGGCCGAGAAGCTGTCCGTGCATCCGCAGACGGTGCGGTATCGGATGCGGCAGCTGGAGGCGATGTTCGGCGAGCGGCTGCACGACCCGGACGCGCGGTTCGAGCTCGAACTGGCGCTGCGCACGCTGCCGTCGGCACCGTGGCAGCACGGCGCCGGTCTCCGCCGCTCCTGAACCACCGTGTCCGCGTGCTGCGCACGCGTGTCCGCAGTCTGCGTACGGGTGTTGGCACTTCCCGTACGCCGGGGTGGGGCGTGGCATCGTGTCCGCGGCCTGCGTACGCGTGTTGGCGTCGCACGGCGCGGACATGCGTGCGTGAGGTGCGGACACGGGTACGGGAAGTGCGGACATGCGTGCGGGAAGCGCGGACATGCGTGCGTGAGGTGCGGACACGCGTGCGGGAAGCGCGGACACGGTGGGTCAGGGTTGGGACAGGTTCGTGATGAACCAGCGGTCGTCGTGGTGGGTCGCGGTGACCAGCAGCGTCGCGCCCGCCGACGTCGCGCCCGACGAGGTCGGCTCGGAGGTCGGCTCGGAGGCCGGTTCGGCATCGCCGCCGACGCCCCGCTCGGCGGTCTGGTCGAGGAACACCACGACCTCGGCCCGATCCGAGGTCAACGACAGCACGGCGGAGTCGACCACCCGGGTCGTGACGGAGAGCCGCTGCTCCGGCGCGTTGTCGCTGATCCGGGTGAACAGCTGCCGGTACTGCTCCCGCGCCGGGCCGCGCAGCAGGTCCTCGGCGGCGCGTTCGGTCGCCTCGACGTCGTCGAAGCGGTAGGTGAACACCTTGTTGACCCCCCGACCCACGGCCGACCGCACCTCCCGAGTGGCCTCGACGTCGATGTGAGCGACGTTGGTCGCGGTCTCGGAGGTCCGCATCGACCGGGCGAGCACCGTGCCCACGGCGCCGAGCCCGGCGAGCAGCGCCGCGACGACGAGGAGCGTGACGAACCGGCGGTTCATTCGGCCCCTCCGACGGGCACCGTCTCGAAGGACTCGACCTTCCAGTCGTCGTCGGTGTGCCGGAGCTGGGCGCGGTAGCGGGTGCGCGTGTACGTCGGTTCGGCACCGTCGCGGGCGTTCGTGATCTCCACCGAGGCCAGCAGCGTGGCGCGCCCGCGCGTGGGGTCGAACTCGCTGAGCGCCGCGTGCAGCACGGTGCCCGTGGCGACGGTGCCCGCCTGCTCGACGGCCGTGAGCGTCGCGGGATCGGTGTTCTTCAGCTCGGAGTGCAGCGCGCCCGTGGTGGCGGACAACCACCGGCGCACGCCCTCGTCGACATCGGTGTGGTCCATGGTCGTCAGCTCCGCGACGCGGTCGCGGCCCTGGCGCAGGGCGTCGTCGCGCGCGTCGGCGGCATCGAGGCCGTCGTCGGTCGCGGCGGAGAGCCAGGCGAGTCCTCCCCACACCGCGAACACGGCGGCGGCGACCACCGCGGCGATCCCGAGTCCGGTGAGCGCCCGGGTCACTCCTCGTCGAGCCACAGCAGGTCCTCCAGCGATTCGCGGGTGTTGTCGTCACCGGTGAGGACGCCGGGCCGGGCCACGAGCGGCAGCCCGCCCTGGGGTACGTGCTGCGAGGTGCGCGCGGGTGCGGAGCCGGACGGCAGCGTGCAGCGCGCGTCGGTGTTGAACGGCGCGTCGCCGGTGTCCTCGCCGTTGCGGTACCGGGTGCCCTCGTATCCCCGCACGCACGGCAAGGGTTCGAAGAACGACAGGGCCACCGAGAACTCGTCGCCGTCGAGGGCGGCCGACGTGGCGGCCGTGGCCTTCGGCAGCATCACGAACAGGTGCTCCATGCCGTCCACTCGGGACGAGAACAGGTGGGACGTCGTCAGCAGGTTCGCCACGAGCACCGACAGGCCGGGGTCGGTGTCGCGCAGCAGTGCGCTCACCTCGACGGCGGCCGTGGGGGCGTGGGCGATGAGCTCGCGCAGGTCGCCGTCCGCGTCGGCGAGTTCGGCGGCGAAGTCTTTGGCGTCGTGAGCGAACGACCGCCAGGCGTCGGCCGACTCCGCCTGGGTGCGCAGCACGGTGGCCCCGTCCTGGATGAGGGCGGAGGTCTGCGGCAGGTACTCGGTGGCGGTCCGGGTGAACTCGCGCGAGGAGTCGAGCAGCACCTGGAGGTCGTCGCCGGTGCCCTGGAAGGCGGTGTAGAGCTCGTCCACCACCGTCTGCAGCGACTCCGTGGGCAACGACTCGGTGAACGCGGTGAGGTTGCCGAGCAGCGCGTCCACACCCAGCGGTACCGCGGTCGACGTCTCGGGGATCACCGATCCGTCGGTCAGGTAGGGGCCCTGCCCGGTGCGGGGTTGCAGATCCACGTACTGCTCGCCGACGGCCGAGCGGTTGGCGACGACGGCCCGCGAGTTCGCCGGGATGGGAGGGGCGTCGTCGTGGAGCAGGAGGTCGGCCTCCATGCCGTCGTCGGTGAGCCGCAGGCCCTCGACCTCGCCGACGGCCACGCCGCGGTAGGTCACCTCGCTTCCGCGGAAGAGCCCTCCGCCGTCGGCGAGTTGGAGGCGCACGATCGGGCCGCCCGCACCGAAGAGCCGTCCGAGCCCCGCGTAGTTGGCGCCGACGAACGCGGTGGCGGTGAGCGCCACGACCACGAACGCGACGAGTTGGGTCCTGATGCGTCGGGTGAGCATCAGCGATCACCTTCCTCGGCGGGGGAGTCGGTGGTCGGCAGCGGGAGCAGGGGAATCGGCGCGGTGTAGCCGTCGGTGGGCACGACCTCGACGAACGTGTTGAGGTAGTCGCCCTCGATGCCGTCGAGCACGGTGTCGGTGAACGGGAACGTCGCGAGGATCTCCAGCGAGCGGGGCAGGGACTGCCCGGCGTCGGCGAGCCCGTCGAGCGTGGGGGCGAGTGCTTCCAGGTCGGCCACGAGGTCCTCCCTGGTCTTGTGGATCACGTCCACGGCGACGTCGGAGAGCTCGTCGAGCGACTCCAGCATGGTGACGAGCTGCTCGCGCTGGTCGCGCAGTTCCTCCAGCCCGGGGGTGAGGTCGTTGAGTGCGCCCCGGATGGCGTCCTCACGCTCGGAGAGGGTGGTCGAGAGCCGGTTCAGGCCGTCGAGAGCGGCCACGATCTCGTCGCGGTGGTCGTCCAGATCGGACACGAGGTGATCGACGTGCGAGAGGAACTCCTTGATCTCGGCCTCGTTGCCGGTCATCACCTGGTTGAGCTCGTGGTTGATCGTGCGCAGCTGGGCGATACCGCCGCCGTTGAGCAGCAGCGACAGCGCGCCGAAGACCTCCTCGACCTCGACGTGGCGGTTGGTGCGCGACACGGGGATGAGATCGCCGTCGGCGAGGGAGGCGCGGGGTTCGTCGTGGTCGGGTGCGGCGAGTTCGACGAACTTCTCACCGAGCAGGCTCGACTGGCGGATGTTGGCGAGCGTGTCGGCGGGCAGGTCGACGTCGCCGTTGACGAGCAGGACGACCTTCGCCTGCCAGTCGTCGCCGTCGGCGAGCTCGATCGACGCGACCCGGCCGACGGGCACGTCGTTGACCTTCACGGCCGCGTGCGGCACGAGGTCCAGCACGTCGTCGAAGTGCGCCATCACCCGGTACGGCTCGTCGCCGAGGTCGGCGCCGCCGGGCAGGGGCAGGTCCTGCACGCCTCCGAACTCCGGTGCGGCACACCCGCCGACCAGCAGGCAGGCGAGCACGGCCACACTCCCGAACGCGGTTCGTCGCGTCACCGCCCACCTCCCGAGGCGTTTTCCGCGTACTCCAGCGGGTTGATGCGGCCCTGGAGCGTGCCGCTGCGGGGGTCGAAGGTGTTGTAGGCGTTCTCCGCGGCGGCGGGGGCGACGTCGAGCGCCTCGGCGAGGGAGGCGCGCCGTTCCACCACGATTTGAGTGAGGTCGGCGAGATCATCCACACCGGACTTCAGTGCGGCGCGGTGGTCGGCGACGAACGATTGCAGGTCGGCCAGCGCGTCGCCGAGGGTCGCGAGTGCGGCCGACAGTTCCTCCTTGTCGGTGGCGAGGATGTCGGCCACGTTCGACAGCTGCTCGGTCGCCTCGCGCACCTGGGTGTCGTTGCCCGCCAGCATCGCCGTGAACGCGGCCAGCGACTCGACGGTGGCGAAGAGGTCGTCGTCGGAGTCGGCGAGTGTGCGGGTCAGGTCACCGAAGTTGCGCACGGTCTGCGCGAACGACTCCCCGTTGCCGTGCAGCACGTCGGCGCCGGTGTCGAGGAGGTCGGACAACGCCCCGTCGGCGTTGGCCCCGTCGGGGCCGAGCGCGGTGGCGAGGTCGTCGAGGCTCTCGTACAGCTCGTCGAGTTCCACCGGCACGGCGGTGCGCGAGCGGGGGATCACGGCGCCGTCGTCGAGGCGCGGGCCACCACGTGCGAGGTCGGAGAGCTGCACGTAACGGTCGGCCACCACGCTGGGCGAGACGATGAGCGCCCGCGTCTCGCGGGCCACGGGCGTGTCGGCGGCCACGGACAGCGTCAGCCGTACCCGCGACGGTTCGGGGGTCACCTCCACGACCTCGCCGACGCGGACCCCGAGCACCTTCACGTCCGAGCCGGCGTACACGCCGACGGCGCGGTCGAAGTACGCCGTCACGGTCTTGTCGCTCGGGGTGCCGAACACCCACCACAGCGCTCCGGCCGTCACGACGGCGGCCACGACGAGCACCGTGACGATCCGTGCGTTCCGTAGCCGATTCAGCCGGGTCCACACGGTCCTCACCTCCGATCCGGTGGTACGCAGGGAGCACGGTTGTCGGGAACGAGCCCGCACAGGTAGGCGTCGAGCCAGCGGCCGCTGCCCACGGCGTTGTTCACGACGCGGAAGTACGGTCCGGCGAGTTCGAGCGTCCGGTCCAGGTCGTCGCGGTGCCGCTGGAGGATGTCGGTGACGTCGTTCAGCGAGTCGAGTGTGGGGCCGAGTTGCTCGGCGTTGTCGGCGACGAGCCCGGAGATCTGCTCGGCGAGGTCGCGCGCGCCCGTGAGGAGCTGGTGGATGGCGTCGCGTCGCTGGTCGAGTTCGGTGAGCAGGAGGTTGCCGTCCTCGATGAGGCGTTCGAACTCGTCGCTGGAGTCGGCGAGCACGTCGGCCACGGTGTGCGCGTTGTCGAGCAGTTCGAACAGTTCGTCGTCCCGCGACGCGATGGTCGTCGACAGCGCGGTGAGGCCGTCGAGGGCGCCGCGGACGTGCTCCTCGGCGCCGTCGAACGTCTCGCTGAGCGTGCGGAAGCTCTCGGCGAGCCGGTCGGTGTCGATGGCGCCCGCGGTGCTCGCGAGGCGTTCGAACGCGGTGGTGACGTCGTAGGGCGTGGTGGTGCGGCCGAGCGGGATCGGCTGGTCGGGGTCGAGCACGGCGTCGCCGGTGGGGTGCAGGGCGAGGTACTTCTGCCCCAGCAATGTCTTGATCTTGATTTCGGCGGTCGTCCGGTTGCCGACCCACGCGTCGCTGACGCGGAAGGAGACGAGCACGCGGTCCTCGGCGAGCTCGACGTCGGTGACCTCGCCCACCTTGATCCCGGCGACGCGCACCTCGTTGGACGGCAGGAGTCCGGCGGCCTCGGAGAACTCGGCCTGGTAGGTCGTGCCGCCTCCGACGAGTGGCAGGTACTCGTAGTTGACCGTCGCGACGGTGACACCGGCCAGCAGGACCGTGCCCACGACGCCGAGGGTCAGCGGGTTGCGTTCGCGGAAGGACGTCATCGGCCGCACCTCGCGGGCAGGGGTCCGTCGTGGATACCGGTGGGGGGATCGGTGAGCAGCACCGCTTCGCAGAGGTAGACGTTGAGGAACGAGCCGTAGGAGGCGGTGCGGCCGATCGCGGTGAACTTCTCCGGCGTGGTGACGAGGAACCGTTCCAGGTCGTCCGAACCGGACACCAGGGTGTCGGACACCTCGCCCAGTTCGGCGATGCTCTCCTTGAGCGGCCGGCGCGCCAGGTCGAACAGCCCGGCCGTGGCCGTGGTGAGCTCCGCCATGCCCTCGACGGACTCGCCGATGGCCGCGCGGTCGTCGGCGAGCCCGGACACGAGGTCCTGCAGCGTCGACACGAGTGTGGTGAGGGCGTCGCCCTCGGTGTTGATGGTGTCGAGCACCGAGTTGAGGTTCGTGATCACCTCGCCGATCACCTTGTCGCGGTCGGCGAGTGTGGCGGTCAACGAGCCGGTGTGGGCGAGCAGGCTCTCCACGGTGCCGCTCTCGCCCTGCAACACCTGGACGATCTCGCCGGAGAGCTGGTTGACCTCCTCCGGGTCGAGCGCGGAGAACAGCGGCTGGAAGCCCTGGAACAGTTCGGTGAGGTCCAACGCCGGTCGAGTGCGGTCCAGGGGGATCTCCGCGCCCGGGTCGAGATGCGCGGGCTCGGGGTACTCGCCGCGTTCGAGGGCGACGTAGCGCTGGCCCAGCATGTTGCGGTAGCGGATGATCGCCGTGGTGTCGGCGGGAAGCCGTCGGCCCGACTCCACCGAGAAGTGCACGCGGGCGAGGTGCCGGTCGACGATCTCCAACTCGTCCACCTGCCCGACGCGTACTCCCGCGATCCGCACGTCGTCGCCCGGGTTGAGCGAGGTGACGTCGGTGAACCGCGCGCTGTACGAGGTCCGGTCGTCCACCCCGACGTTCGAGATCGACAGCGCGAGTAACGCCGTCGCGACCGTGGTCACCAGGATGAACGCGAGTCCCTTGAGCAGGGGACCGGCCAGATTTCTCACTTCAGGGTCACCTCCGTGCCCCGGTAGACGGGTCCCACGAGGACACTGCTCCACTCGGGCACCCGGTCGACGCCGACGCCGAGCTCCCCGGCGAGCAGGGTGGACAGCAGCTGACGTTCCTGGGGTGAGTTCGGCAGCCCGAGGTCCACGTCGTCGCCGCCGCGGTCGGGAACCAGTGCCTCGGCACCCTGTTCGGGCCGGGAAGGCGCCATGCCTTCGCGTGGAGTGACGCCGCTGGGATAGCAGCGCGGCCCGGTGTCGGCGGTGTAGGCGGGATCGTCGGCACCGGGGACGTACGCGCCACGCGGTTCGGTGACGAGACTGCCCTGCATGCGCAGTCCCGGCTTGTCCGTGCCCTTGCCCAGGACGGCGTCCATGGCGGGGGTCAACTCGTCGAGCGCGCGCAGCGTGCAGGCGAAGCTCGGCGAGTAGCGGGCGGCGACCTCCAGCGGCGCTCGGCTCTCGGCGGACAGGCGGATGAGGTTGTCGGCGTTGGCGTGCAGGAACGCGCTGACGTCGCCCGAGGTCGTGGTCACCTGCGCGTACAGGCCGCGCAGTTCGGGTCCCTGCTCCTCCACCGTGCCGAGCGTCACCGCGGTGTCGGTGAGCGCGTCGAGCAGGTCGGGGGAGATGTCGCCGTAGAGCTGGGCCACCTCGCCGAGGTCGCGGATGTTCTCGTGCAGCGCGGGCAGGTTCGGATTGAACTCCTCCAGGTAGTTCGCCGCCTGCACCAACGTGTCGCCGAGCTGCTCACCACGCCCGTCGAGGGCGGTGGCCACGGCGCTGAGGGTGCTGGAGAGCTTGTGCGGTTGCACGGACTGGAGCACGGGAAGCAGCTCGTCGAACGCGCGCTCCAGCTCGACCGCGTTCTCCGAACGGTCCTGGTCGATCACGTCGCCGTCGGCCAGCGGCGCGGCGGTCGAGTCGTCGGGAATGGACAGCTGCACGTACCGCTCGCCGAACAGCGTCTTCGGCACGAGCAGGGCCGTCACGTCCTTCGGCAGGCGCGACACGGTGTCGGGGTCGAGGGCCAGCTCGATCTCGGCGCCGTCGGGCACCGCCGTGATCGAGCGGACCTCGCCGACGAGCACGCCGCGGGCCTTGACGTCGGAGTACTGCCGCAGCTGGTTGCCCACGCGGTCGGTCTGCAGCGTGACCGACACCGACGTCGTGAACTCCTTGTCGTAGATGCGCACCGACAGATCCACCAGCAGCACGAGGACGAGGCAGAACACGACTCCCGTGAGCCGGACTCCGAGCTTGCGCAGTCGTGTCGTCCTCATCCCGCCACCCGCACGGTCGTCGTGGCACCCCAGATGGCGAGGCTGGCGAAGAAGTCCAGCAGGGCCACCGCCACGATGGCGGTGCGGACCCCACGGCCGACGGCGACTCCGACCCCCGCCGGACCGCCTCGGGCGTGGTAGCCGTAGTAGCAGTGCGTCAGCACCACCACGACGCTGAAGATGAGCACCTTCCCGAACGACCAGAGGACGTCCTCGGGCGGGAGGAAGAGCGAGAAGTAGTGGTCGTAGGTGCCTTCGGACTGGCCGTAGAACCACACCGTGATCTGGCGTGACGCCACGTACGACGTCAGCAGCCCGACGGCGTAGAGCGGGATGATCGCGCAGAACCCGGCGATGATGCGGGTGGTCACGAGGTACGGCACACTCGGCACACCCATCACCTCCAGCGCGTCGACCTCCTCGGAGATCCGCATCGCACCGAGCTGGGCCGTGAACCCGCAGCCCACGGTCGCCGACAGCGCGAGGCCCGCGACGAGCGGCGCGATCTCGCGGGTGTTGAAGTACGCGGAGATGAAGCCCGCGAACGCCGCCGTGCCCACCTGGTTCATGGCTGTGTAGCCCTGCAGGCCCACGACCACCCCGGTGAACATGGTCATGCCGACCATGACGCCGACCGTGCCGCCGATCACCGCGAGCGCGCCGCTGCCGAAGCTCACCTCGGCGAGCAGCCGCACGATCTCGCGTGGATAGCGCCGCAGCGCGCGGGGAACCCAGGCCAGGGCCCGCAGGCTGAACAGCACCGCTTCGCCGATGGTGTCCAGGAACGACAGTCTCCGGTCGAGACTCGCCAGCCCTCGGACGGCGCGCGGCCGTGCAGGTGTGGTCGTCACGTCCTCACATCCCCTTCGGCGGCACGAGTTGGAGGTAGACGGTCGTCAGCACGAAGTTCACGAGGAACAGCAGCAGGAACGTGATGACCACCGACTGGTTGACCGCGTCGCCCACGCCCTTGGGCCCCGGCGCCGGGTTGAGCCCGCGGTAGGCGGCCACGACGCCGGCGACGAAACCGAAGATGAGTGCCTTGATCTCGCTGATCCACAGGTCGGGAAGCTGCGCCAGCGCCGAGAAGCTCGCCAGGTAGGCGCCGGGTGTGCCGTCCTGCATGACGACGTTGAAGAAGTAGCCGCCACACACCCCGACGACGCTCACCATGCCGTTCAGGAACACGGCCACCGCCATGGCGGCGAGCACCCGCGGCACGACGAGTCGTTGCACCGGGGAGACGCCGAGCACCTCCATGGCATCGATCTCCTCGCGGATCGTGCGCGAACCCAGGTCGGCACACATCGCCGACCCGCCCGCGCCCGCGATGAGCAGCGCGGTGACGATCGGGCTGGCCTGCTGGATAATGGCGAGCACGCTCGCCGCTCCCGTGAACGACTGCGCGCCGATCTGCGTGGTCAGCGACCCGACGTGCAGGGCGATGACACCGCCGAACGGAATGGCGACGAGTGCGGTGGGCAGGATCGAGACACTGGCGATGAACCAGAACTGCTGCACGAATTCACGGAACTGGAAGGGTCTGCGCGGAATGGAGCGCAGAACATCGAGGGCCAACGCGTACAGCCTGCCGGTCTGCCTCAGCGCGGCAGCGCCGGGAAACGAACGCCCGGCCGCGTCGTCGACGTCGGTGGCCACTCGCGACTCCTCCGGTTCGTAAACCCAGGTTTCAGATTTTCCGGAACGCTCGTTTCGCGTTCCGGCACGCATTCTCGCTGTGCGTGCGATGACAATAACGCCGCGTCCCTGTCCTGGTTACGCGGCAATCTTCGTGCCTCCGTGACAGTTCTCGGCAGCATTCTTGTACGACTGTGAGGGGTCGCGTAGCCGATCGCTGTCGGGCGTCGTTGTTTGGCCGGGCACGACAAAGCACTGAAAGAAATTCCTGTCGTCGGTGACAACCATTGCGCCGATAGGGCGAGGAGCGAATGTGAAACGTCGATGTTTCTTGTTCGTAACGCAGTCAGAAGCTAACGTACTCGCTGGTAGGTTGGCTTTGGCTCCTACCGGCAAGCATCGTCGGCCGATGTTTTCGCGCGGGTCAGGATCGATCACTCCGCGTCGCTTGCTTTCGCCCGTTCGCCTGTTCACCTGGGAAAGGAATCGCTATGCGTAGGCGTGTCTTGAGCATGGTCGCCGGCAGCGCCGCGGCGGCCCTCGCGCTCGGTCTCACCGCCATGTCCGCCTCGGCTGCCCCGCAGGAGTGGGTCATCGACCCGGGCGGTGACTACACCGGTGCCTCGGGGACGACGGTGCTGACCAACACCGCCAACGGCGTGACGCTGGACTGCACCGGATCCGACGCGTCCGGCACCCTCGCCGGCAGCGCGAGCGGCTCCCCGGCGCAGCTCGGCACCATCGCCGACATCTCGTGGGACAGCTGTTCGGGTCCGCTGGGGCTCACCTTCGAGGTCGTGCCGCAGAACCTGCCGTGGTCGATCAACGGTGAGTCCTACGCGGACGGTGTCACCACCGGCTACATCGGCGGCGTCGTGGCGAACCTGACCGGCCCCGGCTGTGACGCCATCGTCGAGGGCGAAGCCCCCGGCACCTACGACAACGCCAGCGACACGTTGGCCCCGCACCCGATCGACGGTTCCGCGCACGCGCTCACCGTCACGTCGGTCGATTCGGCCGCGAACTGCTTCGGCCTGATCAACGAGGGCGACAACGTGACCTTCGAGGGCGCCTACGTGGTGACCCCGGGCCAGGACGTCACGCTCCAGTGACGGTCGCCGCTACTCGGCACTGAGTGGTCGGTCCGTCCGGGCCTGCTTTCGGGACGGGCCGACCACCGTCGCGCGCCACGGCACGCTGCCGGCGGCGCGGGCGGCATCGAACGGAAGTGAGGACATGGGACGCAAAGCGAGCAGGGGCGGCCGGATCGCCGCACTCGGAGTGGCGGTGCTGGTCGGTGGACTGTGGGCACCGGCCGCGTCGGGCGGGCAACCCGGCGACGGCGCGACCTCGGAACGCGAGTCGCGCGAGTTGCTGTACCACTGCGACACCGAGGCGGGGCAGCGCGACGTGCGGGTCCGCGTGACGCTGGCCCTGCCCGAGGCGACGGCCGAGCCGATCGGTGTGACCGTCCGGACCACGCTGGACGCGGAAGTCGTCGACGAGCTCGCCGCGGGTGGTGCCACCGAGGTGACCGGAGTCCTGTCGGCGACGTTGCGCGCGCAGCGAACCGCCGCGTCGGACGACGAGACCGGGGAGCCCGTCCTGCTGCCCGACCTCACGGTTCCGACGACACCGCTGCCCGCCGACGGCCCGGTGACCCTCGTCGCGACCGGCGAGGCCGACGAGATCACCCCCGAGGGTGCGGGGGAGTTCCGCGTGTCGGCCGACCGCTTCAACCTGCTGCTGGGCTGGCCTCCGCCGGAGGATCCCGACGACGGCGGCGGTGACCCCGACCCTGTCGAGCCTCCCGGGGACGGAGACGAGGGAGACGGAGACGGTGACGACGAGGAAGGCGGGGGCGGTGTTGATCCGGTGCCCGACGCCACCACGTTGCCGGGCACGGACGGCGGTGGCGCCGCCGCGCAGGCCCGCAGGCAGGCACCTCCCGCCCGGGGCTTCGACTGCGTTCCCGCACCCGACCAGGACACCGTCATCACCACCCTCACGGTGGCCGACGACGGGACCACCCACCCCGGCGACGATCCCCGCGGACCCGGCAACGAGCGCTCCGGCGAGCCCGGCACCGGGCGCAGCACGGACGCCGAGCCCGTGGACATTCCCGACGACTGCGTCGACTTCGCCGACCTCAACAACGCCTGGTGTGCCTACCTCGGTGGCTACACCAACCTCGACCGCATGAACGCCGCCGCGCTCGTCGAGCCCGGCATCGTCAACCTCGCCCTCCCGGTCATCGCCCCGTGCAACGACGGTTCGGAGTGGTTCTGGTTCTGCCAGACGGCGCTCGCGGAAGTGCGCCACGACGGCAAGAAGCAGCTTCCCCCGACCCGCAACGCGTTCCACGCCTTCGACTTCATGCCCAACGAGGCCACCCTCGAACTGACCCAGATCGGTGACATGACGATCGACGTCCGCTCGCAGGTCATCGCGCCCTACGACGGCTCCGTCGTCGCCCACGCCACCCTCGGCGTGCGTGTCTACGACGTGACCGTGAACGGTGTCGTGCTCGACGTGGGCGACGACTGCCGGACCGAGGAACCGATCACCGTGGCACTGACGGCGGACTATCCCGGCGACTACACGCCGGCCGCGGGGGGCTTCCTCGACGGCTACACCGACATCCCGCCCTTCACCGGCTGCGGAGTCGGCGAGGATCTCGACCCGCTGCTCACCGGACTCATCTCCGGCAAGGACAACTACGTGAAGATGACGCAGGGGGCGATCTGCGACATCCGGACCGAGCGGACCTGCCCGCCCGCTCCTCCCGAACTCCAGCGTTGACCCGGTCTTTCGTTGAACCCCCGAAGGAGGAACCCCGATGAGGCGAACGACACGATCCGGCGGCAGATCCGGCGGACGCATCAGAGCGCTCGCCGCCACCGCGGCGCTCGTGGCGGCCGGCGTGACCGCCGCCGCGAGCCCGGCGCTGGCGGAGGACGAGGTCCACGGCGACGCGCTGGCCGGACACTGGGCGCCGTTCGACCGGTGCCCCGTCGACGATCCGGCGATGCTCGCGGCCGACGGCGTCGAGTCGGCGGCGTTGTGCCTGGCGTCGTCGTCGGAATCCGGAACGATGACCATCGGGGAGAAGGTCGTGCCCACGGCCGGAACGGACCTCCAGCTGGGACTCCTGGGCGACGGCGTGAACTACACCTCGGTGGCACCCGAGGGGGCCGGTATCCAGGCCGAGCCGGTGACCGTGCCGGGCGGGCTGCTGAACCTCATGTGCCCGAGTGAGATCCCCGTGCTCACCGCCTTGTGCGAGAAGGCGGCCGACAGCAGGCTCAACCGCGTGGTCGCCACGGTGGAGCCCGCCGGGACGCCCACCGACTTCAGCCTCACCGCGGGGCTCGGAGTCGGGCAGCCGATCGTGACCCTGCCCGTGAAGATCCGGTTGGACAACCTGTTGCTCGGCGGCAACTGCTACATCGGCTCGGACTCCGACCCGATCCTGCTGCAGCCCCGCAACCTCAGCCAGCCGGCCCTCACCCTCACCCGGTACGCGCCCGACGGCACCGCCGAGCCCACCGGAGCGATGAGCAACGTCGCGCTCGCCGGAGCCGACCAGGGCGACGACACCTTCGCGGTGCCCGAGGCCGACGGCTGCGGACTGTTCGGTGCGCTCGACTGGGCCGTCAACGCCCAACTCGGACTGCCCTCGCCCGAGGGGGCCAACAGCCTGGTGCTCGACGCGGCCGACACCACCACCGGCGGCTTCTACACGCCCGCGGCGTTCGCGCCGGACCAGGGGCGCCTGCTCGCCGAGCACTGGCACGCCGCTCACCAGTAGGCCGCGACGGCCTCACCCTGAGAAGACAGCGGGCCGCCCCGCCTGACCCCACGACGTCAGGCGGGGCGGCCCGTCGCGAAGAGCATGGTCGGGATCTCGTTCTCCGGCAGGCCCAGCAGCGTTCCCGCGGCGGCGTCGTCGAACCCCGCCACGGCACACCCGGCCAAACCCAGCGCCGTCCCCACCAGGTAGAGGTTCTGCACGGCCACCCCGGAGTCGACGTGCAGCGTCCGGTAGTGGCGCAGGGGGTACTTGTCGAACGCCGTGTCGAGCCGCGCCGTGATGGCCACGGTGGCGGCGGGCGGCCACGCGAACTCCTCCTGGAGATACACCTCGGCCAGCCCGGGACCCGGGTCGGTGTCGGTGAGCTGCACGAGCTCGTGGGACACCGGCTCGTAGCGGTACACGCCGTGGTCCAGTCCGGCGACCCGGCGTACGACCGCGTAGGCGCGCAGGATGTCCAGACCGCCCGCGCTCGGCGCCATGCTCAGCGGATACTGCTCGACGCCGTAGGCCGGCACGAACCGCTGCACACCCATCGAGAACCGCAGCAGGGCGCTCAGTTCGAGCAGTTCGAGGGGCTCCTCGGAGAAGTCGTACGACGAGTGTCGCCGGGCGAGCGTGGCCACCAGCCCGGACTTCGGCGGATGCACGTCCGGCAGGGCGATCCGCCGCGCCAGCGGCAACGGCTGGGCGGGCACAGGCAGTTGCGCGTTCAGCAGGCGGTGGACCGCCAACGCGCGTTCGGTGGTATCCCGACCATTCACGACGGCTCCCGTCGTTTCCCCTCGTCACCGACCACGGCGGCATCGTAACCCGTTCGTGTGGCCCAGTGCGCTGTCTCGGTCATACCGGGCACGTGATCCACGTCCCCACAACATCGTGTCCGCGTCCTGCGCACGCGTGTCCGCACTTCAGCGACCCGTGTCCGCGTCCTGCGCACGCGTGTCCGCGTCGTGCGGCGCGAACACGCGTTCCTAACTCGCGGACACGATGTCGCGGGATCCCGAACGGTTACGGCGTCGGCGCGAGCCAGCGGTCGTCGGAGGCCAGCACCGTGAGCTGCTGCGTCGCCCGGGTCAGCGCCACGTACAGCACACGCCTGCCCGTCAGGGATTCCTCGACCAGCTCGGTGGGCTCGACCAACACGACAGCGTCGTACTCCAGGCCCTTCGAGTCGAGGCTGCCCACGACCCTGAGCCGGTCGTCGCCCTGACCCGCGACCCAGCGCCGGACCTCCTCGACCCGGTCCATCGCGCAGATCACGCCGACGGTGCCCTCGACGGAGTCGAGGAGCTCCTTCGCCGCCAGCCGGGCGGCCGTCTCGCGGCCGTCGGCGTCGATGCGGCGGACCTCCGGGGCCAGACCGGTGGTCCGTACCGCCCGCGGTAGTTCGTCCGGTTCGGCGTGCCCCGCGACCACCCTGGCGGCGAGGTCGAAGATCTCGGCGGAGTTCCGGTAGTTCACGCGCAGCGTGTACCGGCGGCGCGCCGTACGCGCACCGAAGGCCTGATCGCGGGCCTTCGCGGCCTCCGCCGGGTCCGGCCAGGAGCTCTGCACGGGGTCGCCCACGACGGTCCAGCTCGCGTACTTGCCGCGACGGCCGACCATGCGCCACTGCATGGGGGAGAGGTCCTGCGCCTCGTCGACCACGACGTGGGAGTACTCGTCGTAGTGGTTCGGCCTGCGGTGTTGCCCGTCGCGGGACGGCTCGGTGTCGGCGTCGGACCGGCGGCGCCGCTTCGGCGGTGGACCGAGGAGCACGCGCAGCTCGTCGAGCAGCGCGATGTCGGCGACCGTCCACTCGCGATCGGGTTCGCGAAGCGACGCCGCGAGCATCGAGATCTCCTCGGCCGACAGCACGGTGCGCGCCGCGCGCGTGAGGCGCCGTTCGTCGCCGAGCCAGCGCAGGATCTGTGCCGGGTACAGCACCGGCCACCACACCACCAGGAAACGGTGGAAGTCGATGCGTTCGCCCAGATCGGTGATCAGTTGGGCCCGGTCGAAGTCGCGGCCGTCCTCGTGGGCGTACGACTCGGCCTTGTCGGCCAACGCCTCCAGCAGCGCCTCCGCGGCCCGGACGCGCGAGCGGTTCGGCGGCGCCCCGTTGCCGTGCACCTTGCGCCGCACCCGGTCGAGTTCCTTGGCGCTCAGCTTGAGCACCTCGCCCTTGTAGACGATCTTCATCTCGGTGGGCGCGTCGGGTGGGGTGTCGCGCATCGCCTTGCCGAGCACCTTCCGCATGCGCAGCGAACCCTTGACGGCCGCCAGCGGTGCGGGGTCGTGCCGGGTGGCGTCCAGGCCGTCGAGCACCTGTCCGAGCGAGCGCAGTTCGACGTTCGTCTCGCCCATCGACGGCAGCACGCGGGAGATGTAGTTGGTGAACACGCCCGACGGACCGATGACGAGCACGCCGGCGCCGCCCAGCTGGCGGCGGTAGCGGTAGAGCAGGTAGGCCGCGCGGTGCAGTGCCACGGCGGTCTTCCCGGTCCCCGGTCCGCCGGTGATTTCGGTCACCCCGCGCCACGGGGCGCGGATGACCTCGTCCTGTTCCTTTTGGATGGTGGCCACGATGTCGCGCATCGTGTCGCCCCGCGAGCGGCCGAGCGCCGCCATGAGCGCTCCCTGACCCACCACGTTCATGTCGTCCGGCACCGACTCCGGCATCAGCACGTCGTCGTCGATGTCGAGGACGGACTGGCCGGAGCAGCGAATCACCCTGCGCCGCACCACGTTCATCGGTTCCTCGGCGGTCGCCTGGTAGAACGCGGCGGCGGCCGGAGCGCGCCAGTCGGTGACGAGGTTGTTGAACTCCGCGTCGCGGACACCCAACCTGCCCACGTAGACGGCTTCGGAGTCGGTGTGGTCCAGTCGCCCGAACACCAAGCCCTCGTACTCGGCGTCGAGAGTCTGCAGGGTCTGGTTGGCGTGGAAGACCATCATGTCGCGCTCGTAGAGCATCGAAGCCTGCTCGAACACGGCTTCGCGCTGCGCGCCAAGGCCGAGCTCGTAGCCACGGGCGCGCATCGCTTCGGCTTGCGCGCGCAACTCCGCGAGCCGGACGTAGACCCGGTTCACGTGAGTCTGTTCGATGGCGATCTCGGCCCGTCTGACCGGGGACTCCGACACTCGCGCTCCTCGCACCTGTCGCCTCGGAAGGGGGAAGAACGACTTTACGCGATCCGCGTGCGGCCACGGACGAGTCCCGCCTCGCGGACGGGTGCGAGCATAAGGGCTGTGACAAGGATCGTGGCCGGACTGGCAGGCGGGCGCACGCTGCGGGTTCCTCCGAAGGGAACGCGACCGACGACCGAGTTGGTGCGCGAGGCACTCTTCAGTGCGCTGGAGGCCGCCGACGAACTGGACGGGGTGCGCGTACTGGACCTGTACTCGGGCTCGGGTGCGCTGGGATTGGAGGCGCTGTCGCGGGGCGCGAAGGAGGCCGTGTTCGTGGAGGCCGACCGGACGGCGGCCGACATCCTGCGCGGCAACATCGCCAACGTGGGCCTCGGCGGCGTGGTGCGGCAGGGACGGGTGGAGTCCGTGGTGGCCGAGCCGGGGGGCACGCCGTTCGACCTGGTGTTCGCGGACCCGCCGTACGCCGTGGACGCCGAGACGCTCGGGGTCGTGTTGACGCGCCTGGTCGACAACGGCTGGCTCGCGGACAACGCGTTGGTGGTGGTCGAACGCCGGTCGCAGGACGGGCCCCCGCGCTGGCCGGAGACGTTGCGAGTGCTGCGGACCCGCACCTACGGCGACAACACGCTGTTCCGCGCCGAGTACCCGGGCTCGTGACGCCCGCGGCCGGTGTGGCACGGGCGGCGAGCGATTGATCACATCTTGCGCGAGGCGGCGGCGTGCTTGATAGCGTCCGCGCCATGCGGCGAGCGGTCTGTCCCGGTTCCTACGACCCCGCGACCAACGGGCACCTCGACATCGTCGAGCGTGCCGCCGCGTTGTTCGACGAGGTCGTCGTGGCCGTGCTCATCAACCCGAAGAAGCAGGGTCTGTTCACCGTCGAGGAGCGTCTCGACATGCTCCGCGAGGTGACTCGCGACCTGCCCAACGTGCGGGTCGACTCGTGGCACGGGCTGCTGGTCGACTACTGCAGGAAGCACGACATCGCCGCGGTCGCCAAGGGCCTGCGCTCGGTCAGCGACTTCGACTACGAGCTGCAGATGGCGCAGATGAACCGCGAGCTGTCGGGCGTGGAGACATTGCTCATGTCGAACAATCCCGCCTACAGCTTCCTGTCCAGCTCGCTGGTGAAGGAGGTCGCCACGTACGGCGGCGACGTCAGCGGGATGGTGCCCGAGGTGGTTCACGAGCGTCTCAAGGCGAAGCTCCCGCAACAGCGGTAACCCGCCGATACATCGTGTCCGCCGTCTGCGTACGCGTGTTCGCACCTCAGGGACGGACATGCGTACGGCAAGGGCGAACACGCGTGCGTGACTCGCGGACACGGTGACGTCGTTCACCACGGTCGGTCACTGCGGAGGACACGCCTGGTGCCGGGGTTGCCACCGATCGGGCACGGAACGCGGCAGACTAGTGGCGTCGCGTGGAATCGATGCCGCGAGGGAGTGGCCGTGTACCGGGTTTTCGAGGCGCTCGACGAGCTCGTCACGATCGTGGAGGAGGCCCGTGGGGTCCCGATGACGTCGAGTTGTGTCGTCCCGCGTGGCGACGTGCTCGAACTGCTCGACGACGTCCGTGACTCCCTGCCCGCCGAGGTGGACGACGCCCAGGACGTCCTCGACCGGCGTGACGAGATCATCCGCACGGCGCGTGAGCAGGCGGAGGAGACCGTCGGGTCGGCCACCGAGGAGGCGGAGCGGCTGATGGCCGAGGCCCGCGCCGAGGCCGAGCGGATCGTCGCCGAGGCCCGCGAGGAGGCCGACCGCACCATCGCCGCGGGGGAGGCGGAGTACGCCGACGTCACCGAACGCGCTCAGGTGGAGGCCGACCGCATGGTGCAGGCCGGCCGCGACGCCTACGAGCGCGCCGTCGACGACGGCAAGCGCGAGCAGGCACGACTGGTGTCCCAGACGGAGGTCGTGCAGGCCGCGCACAACGAGGCGGCACGCATCGTCGACGAGGCGCACGAGGAAGCCGACCGGCAGCGCGCGGACTGCGACGTCTACGTCGACAACAAGCTCGCGGAGTTCTCCGACCTGCTGGCGACCACGTTGCGTACGGTGGATTCGGGCCGCAACCACCTGCGGGGTCCGGTGCCCGCGGCCACGCGCCCGCCCGCCTACGATTACCAGGCACAGTGAGCTGTTCACTCGCGTAGGCTTGGTGGAACGAGGTCGGCGCTCTCCGCCCCGTCGGGGGTCGACGAGTGGTGTGCCCGGCCTCGGCATTGCTCACCCACCGCGATTTCGAGAAAGCTCCGATGTCTGACGAGAGTTCCAGCCCGCAGCGCGCCGCCGCGCGCAATCCGTGGCTGTTCGACACCCATGAACTGGGCCGCCGACCGGGTTCCAGCCTGCCGTTGCGGCGTGACCTGACGGTCGAGACGGCGCTGGGGGTTCCCGACGTCGTCGAGGTGACCGTGGGGTCGACGATCACCGTGGACCTGCTGGCGGAGTCCGTGGTCGAAGGCATCCTGATGAGCGGCACCGCGACCGCGCACACCGAGGGGCAGTGCTCGCGCTGCCTCGACCCGGTGGCCGACGACCTCGAGGTGAGTGTCACCGAGTTGTTCGCCTACCCGGAGTCCACGACCGACGAGACCACGGAGGAAGACGAGGTCAGTCGCATTGTCGACGACTGGATCGACCTGGAGCCGATGGTCCGCGACGCCGTGGTTCTGGCGCTGCCGCTCGCGCCGCTGTGCAGCGAGGACTGCGCCGGACTGTGTTCGGGTTGCGGCGTGAAGTGGGCCGATCTCGAGCCCGGTCACGGGCATGAGACCATAGACCCTCGGTGGGCCGCGCTGGTGCAGCGCTTGGAGGACACTCCGGGTGGCGACACGGCGAGCGGCTCCGACCGGTAAGCCTGCCGGGCAGTCGCCCGGCGTAGTTCGCAAGACCGCTCGCATGCCGCGAGCAGACCTGTGTGAGGAGACCCAGCCGTGGCCGTCCCCAAGCGGAAGATGTCGCGTTCCAACACTCGCTCGCGCCGCTCGCAGTGGAAGGCTAGCCCGGTACAGCTGGTGGCCTGCCAGAACCGCGCCTGCCGTCAGCCGAAGCCGCAGCACGTCGCCTGCCCGCACTGTGGCCAGTACGCCGGCCGTCAGGTTGTCGAGCCGGCGTAAGGTCGGTCGGAATGGGGGGTAAGTCGCCTAGCGGACCGGCAGCCGATCCCGCATCCCTTCTCGACGCACTCGGTGTCCACCTGGACAGCGAGCTGCTGACCCTCGCCCTCACCCACCGCTCGTACGCCTACGAGAACGGGGGGCTCCCGCCGAACGAACGGTTGGAGTTCCTCGGCGACGCGGTGCTGGGTCTCGTGGTGACCGACCACCTGTACCGGCAGCACCCGGACCTGCCCGAAGGGCAGCTGGCGAAGTTGCGGGCCAGCGTGGTCAACATGCACGCGCTGGCCGGTGTGGCGAGGACTCTCGGTGAAGGCGGGCTCGGTGCCCACCTGCTGCTCGGTAAGGGGGAAGAACTCACCGGCGGCAGGGACAAGGCCAGCATCCTCGCGGACGGCCTGGAGGCCGTGATCGGTGCCGTCTATCTCGCGCACGGCATCGAGACCGCGCGGTCGCTGGTGCACCGCATGTTCGGCAGGTTGCTCGACGAGGCGCCGCGCCGTGGAGCGGGCCTGGACTGGAAGACCAGTCTTCAGGAGCTCACCGCGTCGTCGGGTCTCGGCGTGCCCGAGTACAAGGTGGCCGACACCGGTCCCGACCACCGCAAGGAGTTCAGCGCGGTGGTCCTCGTGGGTGGCCGTGACCTGGGACACGGGGACGGCACCACGAAGAAGGAAGCGGAGCAGAAGGCCGCCGAAGCGGCCTGGCGCGCGCTCGACCAGGAGTTGGCCGCGGACGGGCAGGCCGGGGAACAGGCGGAGTAGTCGCGTGCCCGAGTTGCCCGAGGTCGAGGTGGTGCGCTCCGGCCTCGAAGCTCACGTCGTGGGGCGCACGGTGGCCTCGGTGGAGGTTCTGCACCCGAGGGCCATCCGGCGCCACGTGCCGGGTGAGGCGGATTTCGTCGGCCGCCTCACCGGCGCGAAGATCACCGCCACGCGTCGGCGTGGCAAGTACCTGTGGTTCGATCTCGCCGATGGCTCCGCCGTGCTGGCCCATCTCGGGATGAGCGGTCAGATGCTCGTGCAGCCGCGTGACGCGGCGGACGAGAAGCACCTGCGGGTACGGATCCGATTCACCGACGACGGGCCGGAGCTGAGGTTCGTCGACCAGCGCACGTTCGGTGGCCTGTCGGTGTCGGAACTCGTCGAGGTCGACGGCACGGTGGTGCCGTCGACGGTCGCCCACATCGCGCGCGACCCGATGGATCCGTTGTTCGACGTCGACGCTGCGGCTCGTGCCTTGCGGGCTCGGCGCACCGAGGTCAAACGCGCGTTGCTCGACCAGACGTTGGTGTCCGGGGTCGGCAACATCTACGCCGACGAGGCGTTGTGGCGGGTGCAGCTGCACTGGGCACGCCCCACGGACCGGCTCACTGCGGCGCAGGCGCGTAGCGTGCTCACCGCGGCGGCCGATGTCATGGCGGAGGCGCTTCTGGTGGGGGGCACGTCGTTCGACGCGCTCTACGTCAACGTCAACGGTGAGTCGGGCTACTTCTCGCGTTCGCTCGACGCCTACGGCCGTGAGGGCGAGCCGTGCCGGCGCTGCGGTTCGCCGATCGTGCGCGAGGCGTTCATGAACCGTTCGTCGTTCAGCTGTCCGCGTTGCCAGCCGAAGCCGCGAGCGCGGCGGCGTTAGTCGCCTTCGTCGTCGTCCACCGGGTCACGAGGCCGCTCACTCCGCAGTGAGGCGCCTTTCCGTGTGCGCCGTCTCCACGCGAAATCCCATCCCAGCTGCCGACAGCAGAACAGTTTTATGCACACTACTGTGCAATGCGTGGTACTGTCCGTTGCGCAAGGAGGGAGCGCCGGTGGAGACGAGTCAACTGCTGAAGGGCGTGCTCGACCTCGCGGTACTGGCGGTGCTGCGCCACGACGACGGCTACGGCTACGACGTGGTGCGGCGATTGCGGCAGGCCGGGTTGGACGACGTCGGTGACGCGTCGGTGTACGGCACGTTGCGGCGGCTGTACAAGGCCGGACTGCTCACCACGTACGTCGTGGCGAGCGAGGAGGGCCCTCACCGCAAGTACTACGGACTGAACGAGCTGGGTCGCGAGCGGCTCGCGGGCTCGGTGAAGACCTGGCGCGGTTTTGCGGCCACGATGGAGCGCCTGTTGGGAGAGAACTCATGACCGCACACACTCATCCCGTCGTCCGTGCCTACCTGGCTCGCGTGCGGACGGCGTTGTCCGACCTGCCCTCGGCGGAGATCGACGAGATCGTCGAGGACGTCCGCCCTCACCTCGCGGAGCTCGTCGACAGTCTGGGGGACCGGGCGAGCGTCGCCGCGATGACCGAGGAACTCGGTGAGCCGGAGAGCTACGCCGCCGAGGTCCGCGCGGCGGGGGAGTACCCGCCCGCGCCGAACGAGAGCGCGCGTGCCGAGAAGCCGCGCACGGCGCTCGCCCGGGCCGTCCTGGCGGGGCTGCTCGCGGCCACGATCTGCGCGGCCGCCACGGGAATGGTGCTGGCAGTCGACCTCACCGGCGACGACGCGCTGCCGTTGCTGGCGCTCACCATCGTGCTCGTGGGCGGCGCGGCCGGTTATCTCGTCGTCCGGGGAACGCAGGACCTGCGGGCCCTGCCCGAGGTCCGCAAGCTCGCGGAACTGCGTGGCGCCAAGAACGCGGCGTCGCGCGGTGTGCGACTCCTGCAGATGCTCAATCCCGTGTGGTGGGTGGTGTCGGCGGCGCTGCTGGGACTGCTCGCCGTCGCCTCCGCCGTCGGGCAGAGTTCCGGCATCCTCGCGCTGGTGATCCTGCTGGCGCTGGCCGGGATCGCGCTGTGGGCGGGGCCGAAGGCCGCGCGGGACCTGCGGTGGGTGGCGGTGGTGGTGCCGCTGTCGGCTCTGGTGGTGGGCTCCGGACTCGGTACGGCGGGCTACGTCCTCCAGAACGTCGGTGACGACGACCCGTACGCCGACGAGCTGCACTACGCCTACGCCACCCAGAACGTCGCGGACGACGGCTCACCGGCGCTGTACTACGGCTCGCGGCAGGTGGAGAACCTGTACGTGTTCGACTCCGAAGGCAAACCGCTCACCGACGTCTACGTCTACGGCGAGGACGGCAGCCCCGTCCTGATGCCGCGGTACGGGTGCGACCCGCACGCCCAGACGAAGATCCAGACGGGGAAGGACAACAAGTTCCCGCGTCCGCACATCGAGCAGGGCGGGTACGACGAGTTCGGCACCGTGAACGGCTACAACGTCTCCCGGCCGTTCTGCCACGAGATCGACGAGGTGCCGTTCACGGTGGCCGTGCCCGGGGGCGAGTGAGCGCCGCGTCAGAACCCGCGAGCGCTCATCGCCAGCTGGGCGAGCAGGTCGCGGCCACTCTCGGCGTTGCGGGGCTGGCACAGCACGTCGTAACGGCTGGCGACCAGCTGACTGTGCGAGACGAAGTCGCGGCGTCCGCGCGTCGCGGCGTAGCCCGCGGCCGAGAAGGCCATCCCGAACGCGACACCGGAGACGAGGCCGATCAGGATGGGGGCGAGTCCGGCACCGGGGGTGAAGAAGCTGAGCAGCAGCCCGACGAACAGACCGAACCAGGCGCCGGACATCGCACCGCTGAGGAGCACCTTGCCCCAGG
This sequence comes from Saccharomonospora azurea NA-128, assembly GCF_000231055.2. GTDB lineage: Bacteria > Actinomycetota > Actinomycetes > Mycobacteriales > Pseudonocardiaceae > Saccharomonospora > Saccharomonospora azurea. Next base: position 3,985,538 of record NZ_CM001466.1, read on the forward strand.
TCAGTCGGGCGGAGACCCGTTCGACGAGAAGCGGGTCGACACCGACGATGGTGACGTCCTGTACCGGGAAGTCCTTGTCCGCGAGGTGGTCGACGGCGCGCTGCGCCTCCGCGTAGCTGTTGTACGAGGCGATCGGCCAGCCCGTGGGCATGGTCGGCAGCTGCGGCGTCTGCTGCGTGGTGGAGAACGCCGTGCGGGAGAACGCGTGGGTCATGCTTCCTTCACCTCTGGTGAGACACTGTCGTGCTCTTCACTAGTTCCAACGTCGGAAACCAGTGAAACAGTGCCCGAAGGGTCCCAATTCACAGGCCGTTCTCAGGTGGGACGAGGGTGGACCCGACGCCGGTCGCGGTCAGACCGCGGCCACGCCGGCGCGGAAGCCGTTGGTGCCGTGCATGCCGGAGAGCCCGTTCGGTGAACCGGCGTGCAGCCACTTGCCGAAGTGACGCACGGAGAACAACTCGTCGAGCACCATGTAGGCGGCGCCGACCAGCCCGCCTTCCTCGCCGAGGCGCGCCTTCTCGATGCGAAGCTCGCGTGTGGACAGCGGCAGGGAACGGCGGTAGATCGTCTCGCGGATCGTGGCGAGGAACAGGTCCCCCGCGCCGGCGATCTTTCCCCCGAGCAGGATCGTCGAGGGGTTGTAGAAGTTCACCATCGTGGCGAGCATGGCGCCGATGCGCCGGCCGGCGTTGACCATGAGCTGCACCGCGTGGTGGTCTCCCGCGCCCGCGGCGGCGGTGACGTCGGCGGCCGTGATCGTTCCCTGGGCGTTCAGGACGGCGGCCAGTGCCGGGCTCTCGCCGGAGCGAGCCAGCTCCTCGCCGTCCCTGGCCAGCGCGGCACCTCCGGCGACGGCTTCGAGGCACCCGGTCTTGCCGCACCGGCAGACCACGGAACTGTCGTCGGACACGGCGGCGTGGCCGATGTCGCCCGCGCAACCCTGCGCGCCCCGGTGGAGCTGCCCGCCGTGGCTGATGCCCGCACCGATGCCCGTTCCGATCTTGACGTACAGCAGGTCACCCAGTTCGCCGGGCAGGCCGGGAGTGCGGAGCTCACCGAGACACAGCAGGTTCACCTCGTTGTCCACCCAGACCGGGGCGTCGTAGTGCGCGACGAGACGTTCGCGCACCGGGTAGTTGTTCCACCCCGGCATGATCGGCGGTTCCGAGGGCCGCGCGGTGGCGAACTCCACGGGACCGGGCAGCCCGAGGCCGATTCCCCAGACGTCCTTCGGCGTGTCGCCGAGCTCGGCCAGCAGCGTGTCGAGCGTCGCCTCGACCTCCGTCAGCACGGGGTCGGGGCCTCGCGCGATGTCGCAGTCGCGGTGCGTCATGGTGAGCACCGTGCCCATCAGGTCGGTGACGCCGGCGGTGAAGCTGGTGGCGCCGAGTTCCGCGGTGAGCAGGCGCCCGGCGTTCTTGCGGAACCGCAGCGTGCGAGCCTGACGGCCACCCGTCGACGGGTTGAGCTCGCCCTCTTCCAAGAGCCCTGCGTCGAGGAGCGTGGTGGTGCGTTGGGTGATGGCCGTGCGGCCGAGCCCGGTGCGCTGACTCAGCGCGGGCCGCGTGTCGGCGGCGCCGCTGCGCACGAGATCGAGGAGGCGTGTGTAGCTCTCCAGCAGCTCGGGACTGGGCTCTTCCACCGCGGACCCCCTTATGTCTGAGTCCCCCCATCATATATCTGAAACCGCACAACTTCTGTTTGCTTCAGACATTAGAGGGTAGATCGAAATCCTAAGGATGGCATTTCGCTTCTCAGCTTGGGTGGCAGGGGCCACAATTGTCAGCAGTGGCTAGGCCGTTCGAGTGGCGAACGCGCCACGGACTGATGACGTCAGGACGTGGAGGTAGCCGTCCCGGACGGCTGGGCCGTCGATGTCGCGCCGGTCGTCGACGTGTCACTGCGCTGCTCCGTGCTCGACGGCGCGCCCGCAGGGGAGGAGCTTCCCGCGGGCGGCGAGGTGCCGTCGGACGGGTTGGGAGTCGACGGCTCCGGCTCCGGGTCCGTGGGGTCGGGCTCGGGATCGGGCTCCGAGGGGGCGGAGTCCGAAGGCTCTGGAGGGTCGGTCGGGTTCGGGCCGGGGTCGTCCGTCGGGCCGGTCGGCTCGGGCTTGGTGCTGCCACCGCCGCCGTTGTCGGAGCTCCGCGTCGGCTGGCTCGGCGACGGCGTGTGCACCGTGGTGTGGCGGGTGCCGTTCTCGTCGGTGGTGATCACCGTGGTCGGCGTCTCCGACGTGGCGGAGATCGAACCGGTGACGGCGACGCCGTCGATCACGACGGTCGTCTCGGCGGGTTCGGCCTGACCGGGCACGATCTCCGCCGGTTCGCCGCCTCCCGACGAGCGGCCCGTCTGCGTGGTCTGCGTGTTCCCGGTGCTCTCGGGCTGGACGATCTGCGCGACCGCCGCGAACGCCGTGCACAGCGCGAGGCCACTGGCGGCGAGGGCGAGATAGCCGGTGCGGTGCAGCCGTCCTGCGGACTCGCGGGGCGGCGCGACCTGGTCGCGTGGTTGCTGCCCTGGCGAGGTGGTCATGCGACTCCTTCGGAGATGCGTCGAGCCCCCGAGTGTTCGCGCGGCACAGTATCACCGGCTGGGAACGGGTCGCGAACGAGCTCACCCACGCGATCCGACGCCTCGCGCGAGGTCGGAGTGCGCGACGATGAACGGGTGACGGGTGAAACGGAGACGGTGCGACTGACGGCGTGGGTGCACGGGATGGTGCAGGGTGTGGGTTTCCGCTGGTGGACCAGGAGTCGCGCGCTGGAGCTGGGCCTGGTCGGGCGGGCGACGAACCTCCCGGACGGGCGGGTGGAGGTCGTGGCCGAGGGCCCGCGCCCGGCCTGCGAGCGGTTGCTGAGCGCACTCCGCTCGGGAGAATCACCCGGTCGAGTGGACCACGTGGCGGAGCTGTGGGCGTCTCCGCGCGGCGGCCTCACGGGCTTCGTCGAACGCTGATCCCCTGGCCCCCCGACGTGGCGTTTCCCGGACAGCGCACGTTCCGGGCGGAGGGTGCCACGCCGACGCCCGCCTACCACGACCACGACGTGCTCGCCGGTAACATCAGCCGATCGGACAGCGAGTACCGGGGAGAACACGGCCCGAGGGAGTCGCCCCGAGGTCGGTCGGTACGGGAGTCGCAACGGGAAAGGTCTACACCGCGTGCACCTGAAAAGCTTGACGCTCAAGGGCTTCAAGTCCTTCGCGTCGGCGACCACCCTGCGGTTCGAGCCGGGCATCACGTGCGTCGTCGGCCCCAACGGTTCCGGTAAGTCCAACGTGCTCGACGCGCTGCGCTGGGTGATGGGGACGCAGGGCGCCAAGGATCTGCGGGGCGGCAAGATGGAGGACGTCATCTTCGCCGGCACCGCGGGCCGCGCCCCGCTCGGCCGTGCCGAGGTGACGCTCACGATCGACAACGCCGACGGCGCGCTGCCCATCGAGTACACCGAGGTGTCGATCACGCGCCGCATGTACCGCGACGGCGCGAGCGAGTACGAGATCAACGGCAGCACGTGCCGCCTGCTCGACATCCAGGAACTGCTGTCCGACTCCGGTATCGGCCGCGAGATGCACGTCATCGTGGGGCAGGGACAGCTGTCGGAGATCCTGCAGGCCAAGCCCGAGGAACGCCGCGCCTTCATCGAGGAGGCGGCCGGGGTGCTCAAGCACCGCAAGCGCAAGGAGAAGGCGCTCCGCAAGCTCACCGCGATGCAGGCCAACCTCGATCGCCTCAACGACCTCACCGCCGAGCTGCGCCGTCAGCTGAAGCCGCTGGGCAAGCAGGCGGCGATCGCGCGCCGGGCGCAGGCGGTGCAGGCGGAGCTGCGGGACGCGAAGCTGCGGCTCTACGCCGACGACCTGGTGACGCAGCGCCGGGACATCGAGAAGGACGAAGCCGACGAGAAAGCCGCCCGGGAACGCCGCGCCGAGGTGGAGCAGACGCTGGAGTTCGTCGTCTCCGAACAGACGGAGCTGGAGGCGACGCTCGCCGAGGACGCGCCGAAGCTGACCGCCGCACAGGACACCTGGTACAAGCTGTCCGCACTGGCCGAGCGGCTGCGGGGCACCGTGCGTCTCGCGGCGGAGCGTCGGCGGCATCTGTCGGCCGAGGTGGACACCGGCGGGACGGGCCGCGATCCGGAGGAGCTGCTCGCCGAGGCGGAGCGGGTCGCCGAGCGGGAAGCCGAACTGACGGAGGCGGTCTCCGAGGCCCGTGCCCTGCTCGCCGAGGTGGTGGAGCGGCGCGAACACCTCGAACAGGTCGTGCAGGCGGCCGAACGCGCGCATCTCGCCGCCGTGCGGGCGATCGCCGACCGTCGCGAGGGGATCGCCAAGCTGTCGGGCCAGGTGGAGGCCCTGCGGAGCAAGAGCAGCGCCACTGCCGAGGAGATCGAGCGACTGAGCAGCGGCATCGCCGACGCGGTCGCCCGGGCCGAGGCCGCCGCCGAGAGCGTGGAGGAAGCCCGCGCCGAGGGCGGGGTCGAGGACTCCGACGACGAGAGTCTGCGGGAACGGCACGACCAGGCGGTGGAGGCCCACAAGGCCGCGAAGGCCAGGGTCGAGGAGCTGGTCAAGGCCGAGCGCGCCGCGGAACGTGAGATCGCGTCGGAGAAGGCGCGGGTCGACGCGCTCTCCATGGGACTGGCGCGCAAGGACGGTGCGGGAGCCCTGCTCGGCGCCGCCGACGACGTCGCGGGGCTGCTCGGTTCCGTGGCCGCCCTGCTGACCGTGGACCCCGGCTACGAGGTCGCGCTCGCGGCCGCGTTGGGACCGGTGGCCGACGCCGTGGCGGTGGCGCAGGGTGACAACGCCGTCGCCGCGTTGCGTTTCCTCAAGGACAACGACGCCGGACGCGCGGGGCTGCTGGTCGGTGGCCCCGCGACGGCGAGCGACCCGGCGAGCTGGCCGGTGCTGCCCGCGGACGCGCGCTGGGCTCGCGAGGTGGTCGCCGCCCCGGAGGCGTTGCGGCCCGCCGTGGAACACGCGCTCGACCGGGTCGCCGTCGTGCCCTCGCTCGACGACGCCCGCCGGCTGGTGGGGGCGTATCCGGAGGTCACGGCCGTCACGAGTGACGGCGACGTGTTGGGCACGCACTGGGCCACCGGCGGTTCGGCGCGCGACGAGAGCGTCATCGAGGTGCAGGCCGCGGTCGACGAGGCGCAGGACCGGCTCGTCGAGGCCGAACGCGCCTTCGAACGCACCGCGGCCGAACTCGAGGGGGCCCGCGCCGAGCAGCAGGCGCGCCGGGCCGAACTGGAGCAGGCCAAGGAAGCCGTCAACGAGGGCAGGGTCCGCAGGGCCCGCTCGGCGGAACGCCTGTCCAGCCTGGAGAAGGCCGCCCGCTCCGCGCAGGCGGAGGTCGAGCGCCTCACCGCGCAGCGCGCGAAGGTGGAGAGCACCCGCGAGACCGTCCTCGCGCAGTTGGCGGAACTGGAGGAGCGGCTCGCCGCGATCTCCGACCAACCGGTGGACGAGGACGTCGACACGAGCGAACGCGACGAGGCGGTCGAGGCTCTGGCGGAGGTGCGGCAGGAGGAGATGGACGCCCGCCTCGGCCTGCGCACCGCCGAGGAACGCGCCAGGAGCCTCGCGGGCAAGGCCGATTCGCTGCGGCGCGCTGCCGAGGCGGAACGCCAGGCGCGGGAGCGGGCGGAGAAGGCGCGTCGCGCACGCGAGCGGGGCGCGGCCATCGCGGCGGCCGTCGTGGAGGGTGGTGAAGCCGCGCTCGACCGCATCGAGGGGTCGCTGCAGCGGGCCGCCGCGGAACGCGACGCCATCCAGGCCCGCCGCGAGCACACCGAGCAGGCGCTGAGCCAGGTGCGCAACCGGGTGCGGGAGCTGACGGTGGAACTGGAGAAGCTCACCGACGCCGTGCACCGCGACGAGGTGCAGCGAGCCGAACAGCGACTGCGCCTCGAACAGCTCGAAGCCCGGATCACCGAGGAGTTCGGCATCGCGCTGGACGACCTCGTGGCCGAGTACGGGCCGGACGTGCCCGTGCCGCCCGGCCCGGGCGAGGTGGCCGAGTACGAGGCCGCCAAGGAACGCGGTGAGACGGTGATGGCTCCGCAGCCGATCCCGTACGACCGGGACACGCAGGCCCGGCGGGCCAAGCGGGCCGAGCGCGACCTCGCCCAGCTGGGCAAGGTCAACCCGTTGGCGCTGGAGGAGTTCGCCGCGCTGGAGGAGCGCTACAAGTTCCTGTCCACCCAGCTGGAGGATCTGAAGGACACCCGCAAGGACCTGCTGACGGTCGTCAAGGAGGTCGACGACAAGATCCTGGAGGTCTTCACCGAGGCCTACCACGACGTGGCGCGGGAGTTCGAGACCGTGTTCTCCGTCCTCTTCCCCGGCGGGGAGGGGCGCATGGTGCTGACCGAGCCCGACGACATGCTCACCACGGGCGTCGACGTGGAGGCGAGGCCGCCGGGGAAGAAGGTCAAGCGGCTGTCCCTGCTCTCCGGTGGCGAGAAGTCGCTCGTGGCGGTGGCGATGCTCGTGGCGATCTTCCGCGCGAGGCCGTCGCCGTTCTACGTGATGGACGAGGTCGAGGCCGCCCTCGACGACACCAACATGCGCAGGCTGATCGGGCTGCTCGAACAGCTGCGCGAGAGCTCGCAGCTCATCATCATCACCCACCAGAAGCCCACGATGGAGATCGCCGACGCGCTCTACGGCGTCAGCATGCAGGGTGACGGCATCACGAAGGTGATCTCGCAGCGCCTGCGCGCACCCGACGCGGTGGAGCAGCCGGCGTAGGAGCGCACCGCACGCACGTCCGGACCCGGGTGAACCGAGCGAATCCGTCCGAGGGGACCCGTCGGAGCGGAGTGATCTGCGACGATGCCCCGCATGATCGAGCAGACAGAGCAGGGTTGGCCGACGGGTGACCCACGCCGGTTCTTCGACGTTCCGATCGACCCGGCGCACCTGCGGGCCAGCAGCCCGAACGTCTACCGGCGGGCGTGGCGCCTGACGACCGGCGTCGTGCTCGGCAGCGGGTTGCTGTTGCTCGGCATCTGGGCGATCGCCGTCGGCATGCGCGGGGTCGAGGTGTCGTGGGTGTCGATGGTGGCGGGTGTGCTGGCGGTGCCGCTGGGAGTGGGCCTGTTCCTGCGCGGGCTGATGGCGAGCAACGCGGCCAAGCCGTACCGCGGTGGGCAGCTCGTCCCCGGGCTCGTCGTGGAGCAGGCCGACGCCGACGTGCAGGTGCTCGTCCTCGCCGACACCTCGCGGGATCCGGTGGCTCCACCGGCGTTCGCCTACCGCCTGATGAGTTTCACCGCGCGGGAGGGCACCCGCTTCGTGCCGGGACAGCCCGTGCCGTGCGTGGCGCACGGGTTCGTCGCCGCGCCGTGGAGCAAGGTGTGGTGGAGCTTCGACGCCTCGCCCGTCGAGTGGGCGTCGTCGGACCCCGACGTCGTCGACGCGGCGGCCAGGGCGATCCCGCGGGCGGAGTGGAACCTGGTGCTGGCGGGCACGGAACGGGTCGCCGACCTGCGCCGACGTCTCTCGCGGGTGACGCGGATCGACGAGGCGACCGTGCCGGAGGAGTTGCGCCGTCCCCGGACGCGGATGGGGGTGCCCGTGGAGTGGCAACCCGACGGCCGGGCCCGGTTCGTCGGCTCGGTCGGGCACACCGTGACCCCGGTGGACGCGGCGGACTCGACCGTGGAGCTCCCCGCGGAGCCGACCCCGGAGTCACCGACGACCACGGCGTGAGAAAGGGCCGGGCACCAGTGCGGTGCCCGGCCCCTTCCAGCCGATCGGCAGAGCCGATCTCGCGGCCGTTACGCGGTTTCCTTGACCTGCTCCACCTCGTCGGGCCCGGCCTCGGCCGGGTTGCGCAGCGACAGCAGACCGCCGACCACGAGCGTCACGACGACACCGAGCGGCACGTACCACGGGAAGGCCAGCCCGGCCTCCTCACCGTCGACGGTGAACGTCACGGCGAGGATGAACACGGCCGCCACGACGATCGTGGCCACGAACGCGATGATCGCGTCGGCCTGGCGGGCCCGCTTCACGAGGATGCCGAGGGCGAACGCACCCAGCAGCGCGCCGTAGGTGTAGCTGGCGATGCTCAGCCCGACCTCGACCACCGGCTGGTCGGTGCTGGTGAACATCGACGCGAAGATCACGAACACACCCGCCCAGATCAGCGTCCACAGCTTCGCCTGCTTGAGCACGACCGCGTCGGGCAGTTCCTTCTTCGTGATCCGCTGGTAGATGTCGCTCACGGTGGACGTCGACAGCGAGTTCAGCGACGACGAGATCGTGCTCATCGCGGCGGCCAGGATGCCCGCGATCAGCAGGCCCGAGAGCCCGGCGGGCAGCTGCTCGACGATGAACTTCGGGAACAGCTCGTCGTTGGACTGCAGACCCATCGAGGCCGGGTCGGCGCCGTCGTAGAACGACCACAGCATCGCGCCGACCAGCAGGAAGAGTGCGAACTGGAAGAACACCACCACGCCGCTGGCGATCACGGCCTTCTGACTGTCGCGCACGTTCTTGCAGGCCAGCAGGCGCTGCACCATCAGCTGGTCGGAGCCGTGGGAGGCCATCGCGAACAGCGCACCACCCACCACGGCGGTGATGAACGCGTACTGGTTGGTGATGACGTTGGACGAGAAGTCGAAGACCTGGAACTTGCCCTCGTCGCCGAGCGAGCCGAACCAGCCGTCGGGCAGCTTGCCCGCGAGGAGGAAGACGGCGGCCACCGCGCCGAGGCAGTAGATGCCCATCTGGACCACGTCCACCCAGATGACCGCCTTGATGCCGCCGAGGTAGGTGTAGATGACGGCGACCACGGCGATGGCGGCGATGATCACCCAGTAGTCGACGTCGAGGCCGAGCGCGGCGAGCACCATTTTGACCGGGATCGCGGTGGCGAACAGCCGGACACCGTCGGCGAGCAGGCGTGTCACCAGGAACGTCACCGACGCGGTGCCCTGCATGCCCTTGCCGAAGCGCTTGCCGAGGAAACCGTAGGCGCTGACGAGGTCACCGGCGTAGTAGCGCGGCAGCAGCACGAAGGCGACGAGGACCCGACCGATGAGGTAACCGATCGCGAGCTGCAGGTACGTGACGTTGCCCAGGTAGGCCACGGTCGGCACGCTGATGACCGTCAGCGTGGACGTCTCCGTGGCGACGACCGAGAACGTCACCGCCCACCACGGCACCTGCCGGCTGCCGACGAAGTAGTCGGTGGAGGACTTCTGCTTGCCGCCGAGCAGAACGCCCAGCAGCGGTGACCCGACCAGAAATATCGCGATGATCGCGAGATCCAGTGCGCGCATGGCTGTCTCCTACGGTGTGTCGGGGGTCGTGACCCGCAGGCGGGTCGGGGGCTGCCGGCGGGGGGCGGGCAGGATCAGGGGGCCTGCCCCCGGCGTGATCGCGCCGAGGAGGCGCGGTCCCGCCGAGCCGGTCGCACTCGGCACGTTGGCGGGAAGTCCGTTCCAGGTCAGCCAGCCGAGCAGCGCGGTCAGGTACGCCTCCTTGGCGTCGGACGGCAGACCGTCGTCGTCGCTGGGCACCACGGTGACGCGGTGTCGCAGTGCGGCCACGAGGGCGGGGTTGCGCAGGCCGCCGCCGGAGGCCACGACGGTGCGGACGCCGTGCCGTTCGCACTCGGCCGCCACGGTCGCCGCCGTCAGTTCGGTCAGCGTGGCGAGCAGGTCGGGGCCGTCGATCGGGGGCAGCCCCTCGGTGGCCTTCCGAAGGTAGGCGGCGTGGAAGTACTCCTTGCCGGTCGATTTCGGGGGTCGCACGGCATAGTACGGATCCGCGAGCAGGCGCGACAGAAGGTCCTGCCTCACAGTTCCGCGCGAGGCGAGCGCCCCGTCGACGTCGCTGTGCTGGGCGCCGCCGGTGACCTGTGCGGCGGCGATGTCCAGCAGCGCGTTCCCGGGACCGGTGTCGTAGGCGAGGACCGAGCCGTCCGGGTGCACGACCGTGAGGTTGGCGATCCCGCCGATGTTGAGGACGCCCACCGGCTTGCCCTCGCGTTCGACGGTGGACCGCAGCCACAGCGCGTCGATCGTGCTCGCCAGGGGCGCGCCGTGTCCGCCGGCCGCCACGTCGCGCACGCGCAGGTCGGCCACCACGGGGAGTCCGGTGCGTTCGGCGATCCAGGCGGGTTGGCCGATCTGCAGGGTTCCTTCGACCCGGTCCTGCTCGACCCAGTGGAAGACGGTCTGGCCGAGCGAGGCGACCAGGTCGGCCCGGCCGTCGGCGAGTTCGGCGACCGCGGTCACCGCCGCGTCGGCGAAGGCCTGGCCCACGCGGGTGTCGAGCTTGGTCAGCTGCTCGGCGCTGCACTCGGCGGGAGGCAGCGCCGCGAGGATGTCGCGCCGCAGCTGCTCCGGGTAGGGCAGTTCTCGGTGGCCGAGCGGGGTCAGGGTGAGTTCGTCCCCCTCGATGCGGAACGAGGCGACGGCGACGTCGATGCCGTCCACCGACGTGCCGGAGAGGAGGCCGACCACTCGCAGCTCGGTCTTGCTTTCAACCACGGTGGTGGTCTAGTCCAGACGGGCGCCGGGCGCAAGATGTTACGTGAAGGATTGTCCAAAAAGATTTGTAGTGGGTTGAACGCTGACTGTGGTGGTCGAGGGCGCACTGCTGCCGACGAGGGCGGATGCGAGGATGACAGGCGTGTCGAACACCTGGTTGTGGATCATCATCGCCGCGGCGATTGTGCTGTTGGTCGCACTCGTGGCCGGGCTGACGATCGCACGCAAACGCCGCATCACCCTCGAGCGTGAGCGGGAGGAGGAACGCCCGAAGGGCAACCTCTACCAAGCCGGAGGCGGTATCGCGTTCGCGCCGGGCGGGGAGAAGAAGGCCCCCGCGCAGCCTCAGGCGCCTCCTGAGCCGCCCGCGCACCCGGTGTCCGAACGTACCGAGACCGACGGCGAACCCGGTGTCGGTGAGGACGCCGCGGTGCCCCGGGACGCTCCGCGGCGCGACATCGTCGACGTGCGGTTGCCCGACCAGCCCACGGTAACCCCCGAGACCCCCGAGGTTTCCGACGCCACGGAAGCTCCCGAGGCGCCGGAACGGCCGAGCGAGACCGTGCCCGAGCCGCGCTCGGAGGTCGAGGCGCCCGGTACGGACACCGCGTCCCCCGTCGATACGGCAGACACCACCGCCGAACCCGAGCAGGTGACTCGCGAGCCCGAGGCGCCTGCCGAGCCCGACGTCGTCGAGACCGAGACCGCCCCGGCGCCACCGGCGGAACCGAAGCCCGAGGTCGCACCCGAGCCCGTCGTCGAAGCCCCGGCCGAGCCGAAGGAGGAGGTCGCTCCCGCGGCGGGCCGCATCGAACGCCTGCGCGGCAGGCTGTCGAAGTCGCGCTCCGCGCTCGGTCAGAGCCTGCTGGGCCTGCTCGGCGCCGGCGACCTCGACGAGGAGTCGTGGGAGGACGTCGAGGACACGCTGCTCATCGCCGACCTCGGTGCGGCGACCACCTCCGAGATCGTGGAGACGCTCCGCACGGAGCTGTCGGCTCGGGCGGTGCGCACGTCCGACCAGGCCCGCGCGCTCCTGCGTGAGGTGCTGGTGAACGCGCTCGGCCCGGACTCCGACCGCGCGGTGCGCGCTCTGCCGCACACGGTCGACGGCACGAAGCAGCCCGCCGTCGTCCTCGTGGCGGGTGTCAACGGCACCGGCAAGACCACCACGACGGGCAAGCTCGCCCGCGTGCTCGTCGCCCAGGACCACAAGGTGGTGCTGGGTGCGGCCGACACGTTCCGGGCCGCCGCCGCCGAGCAGCTCCAGACGTGGTCGGAGCGCGTCGGAGCGGAGGTCGTGCGCGGCAAGGAGGGCGCCGACCCCGCCGCCGTGGCCTTCGACGCCGTCAAGCGCGGCATCGACAGCGGAGTGGACGCCGTGCTGATCGACACCGCGGGCCGGCTGCACACCAAGACGGGGCTGATGGACGAGCTCGGCAAGGTCAAGCGCGTGGTGGAGAAGCAGGCCAAGGTCGACGAGGTCCTGCTGGTGCTCGACGCCACGACGGGACAGAACGGGCTGGCGCAGGCCCGGGTGTTCTCCGAGGTCGTGAACGTCACCGGCATCGTGCTCACCAAGCTGGACGGCACCGCCAAGGGCGGGATCGTGTTCCAGGTGCAGCGCGAGCTCGGTGTCCCGGTCAAGCTCGTCGGTCTCGGCGAGGGACCCGACGACCTCGCGCCGTTCGAGCCGGAGGCGTTCGTCGACGCGTTGCTCGGGTGAAGCACGGACCCTGACGAAGGGACCACGACGAAGGGCCACCGTCCCCGTGGGGAGCGGTGGCCCTTCGTCGTCTCGGCTCAGTTCACGCAGCGGGGTTCGCTCGTGGGCCGCAGTTCCGGTGTGGTGCCCTCGGGTGTCTCGCCGTCGAGGAACGCGCCCACGAACTCGCGGACCTCGTCCTCCTCGACCCCGATGACCGCCATCCCGCCCGGCGCCGTCTGCTCGGGGTCGGCGATGGGGATGGTCGCGGTCGTCAGGCCGGGGTCGGACATCGAGGCCAGCTTCTCGGCCAGGCCGAGCACGTCGAGGTTCTCGTCGGTGCGAACGTGACCGTCGAGCGCCCCGGCGACCGTGGTGAACGCGTCCTCCGAGTCGGCCAGCGAGTGGAAGAGCGACTCGCCGAAGGACTGCAGCCGGGTCATGCGATCGAGGTCGCCCTCGGGGAGGTCCCGCCGTTGCCGCAGGAACGCGAGCGCCTGGTCCCCGGACACGGTCTGGCGGCCCGCGTCGAGGTCGACCCCGGAGAGCGGGTCGTGGTGCGCCTCGTGCACGCACACCTCGACACCGCCGATCGCCGTGGTCACCGCGCCCACGGCGGCGGTGTCCACCAGCGCGTAGTGGTCGACGCTCTCACCGGTGAGCGTGGCGACGGTGTCCACCAGCGTCGTGGCGCCCTTGCGGTCGGCGTCCTCCTCGCTCTGCCCCGCGTCCAGCGCGGCCTGGCGCCCGAGCTGGTAGGCGGTGCTCAGTCGCTGCTGCCCGTGCCCCGGGACCTCGACCCACGCGTCGCGCGGCAGCGAGACGACCGCGACGCCGTCGGAGCGCACACGGGACAGCAGCACCGTGTCGGACTGTCCGTTCGCGTCCATACCCGCGATCACCAGTGTCGGCTCGGACACCGACTGCTCGGCCGCCGGCATCGAGTGGTCGGGCTCCTGCCCGGTTCCGGGCACGACGATCGCGGTGACGGCGATGGTGACCCCGGCGACTCCGGCGACGGTGGCCGCGATCAGTGCGGGACCGCGTCGGCGGGGCGCGCGGGCCGACCGGGCCAACTGGTTCCTCACCACGTTGGGGTCGACCGCTCGGTTCGCCTCGTGGGCGAGGGCGTCGCGGATCAGGGATTCGGTGCGGTCGTCGGTCATGCCAGGGCCCCCTTCACGGAGTCGTTGAGGCCGACGCGGGCGGATTCGGCGCCGCGCAGCCGGGACAGCGCACGGGAGATGTGGCTGCGGACCGTGCCCTCGCCGCAGCCCAGAGCTTCGGCGATCTCGGCGTCGGTGAGGTTCTCGTAGTAGCGCAGCACCAGTGCGGAACGCTGCTTGCGGGGAAGCGTCGCGATGCGGGCCCGCATGGCGTCCCGCTCGGCGTAGCGCGTGGCGTGGTCGGGCTCCGGCGACGACAGGGCGTCCAGTGCCTCGTGGGTGGTGGCGACCTGTCGCGCGGCCCGTCGACGTCGCCAGGACAGGTACTCGTTGGTCACCATGCGGCGCACGTACGCGTCGGGTGACCGCAGGGTGGCGATGCGGTCCCACCGCGGCTGTGCGCGCAGCAGCACCTCCTGGACGACGTCCTGTGCCAGGTGCGGGTCGCACGTCAGGGCGGTGGCGTAGCGCAGGAGCCGGTCCAGCCGGTGCTGGACGAAATCGTCGAAGCGGAGGGGAACCGCTTCGGTACGGATCGGGTCAGTCACGCCTCTGTAACGTCACGACCGCACCGGTTCGTTGAGTCCCGGGGTGAACCTTGTCCGAGGCGTCATTCCACCGGCAGGCGCGCGGTGAGTTGCTCCGAGAGTCGCTTCGCGATCCGCTGCACGGCCGGGGCGATGTCGCGCACCATCGTGTCGGTCAACCTGCCTTCGGGACCGGAGACCGACACGGCGGCGGGCACGGGAGTGTCGGGCACGGCCACGGCGATGCAGCGGACCCCGAGTTCCTGCTCGCTCTCGTCGAGGGCGTAACCCTGCTCGGCGATGTGCTCCAGGTGGGCGAGGAACGTGTCGACGTCGGTGTGCGTGTGGTCGGTGTAGGACGGCATGCCGGTGCGGGCGAGCAGCGCGCGCACGTCGTCGGGCGGCAGTGTCGCCAGCATCGCCTTGCCGACGCCGGTGCCGTGGGGCAGCAGCCTGCGCCCGACCTCCGTGAACATGCGCATCGAGTGCCGTCGCGACGCGACCTGGGCGACGTAGACGACCTCGTCGCGTTCGAGCACGGCCAGGTTGGCGGTCTCGCCGACCTCGTCCACGAGTTCCGCCAGCAGCGGCCTCGCCCACGTGCCGAACTGCAGGCTCGCGTGTTCACCGAGCCGGATCAGCCGTGCGCCGAGGGCGTATCGGCGGTTGGTGTTCTGCCGTACGTACCCGAGTGTCACGAGCGTGCGGATCAGTCGGTGGATCGTGGGCATCGGCAGCCCCGAGGAGGCGGCGAGCTCGGACAGGCTCGCCTCGCCGCCGGTGTCCGCCAGCCGTTCCAGCAGTTCGAACGCACGCTGAAGCGACTGCACACCTCCGTTACCTGCTCTGCCCGCTCTGGCAGTCGCCACCGGTGACTCCTTTCGCGTCGCGAACACGGTGAGTTTTCCGCGTTGAGGTTCCGCAATGTAGAAACTATAGTCCGGTATACAGAAGAGTTGCTCGTGATCGTGATGGCTGTTTCGGCAGCTCGCGTGTCCTCGTGTTTGGGGTGTTCGATGTCTGATGTGCGTGTGCTCGGCGCCGCTGTCGAGCGTGGCGATGAAATCCTCACCGATGAGGCGCTGGAGTTCCTCGCCGGGCTCCACGCGTCCTTCGCTGCCACGCGGGACGAGTTGCTCGCGGCGAGGAGCCGTCGCCGGGACGAGGCCAAACGGACTGGCCGGCTCGACTTCCTGCCCGAGACCAAGGAGATCCGCGAGTCCGAGTGGAGGGTCGCGGAGGCCCCGCCCGCGCTGCGCGACCGCCGCGTGGAGATCACCGGTCCCACCGACCGCAAGATGACCATCAACGCGCTGAACTCGGGCGCCAAGGTGTGGCTGGCGGACCTGGAGGACGCCAACACCCCGCACTGGGCCAACGTCGTGTCGGGCCAGGTCAACCTGTACGACGCCGTGCGCAAGACGATCGAGCTCGACACCGGCAAGAAGCAGTACGCGCTGCGTGACGACGTCGAGCACGCCACGATCGTCGTGCGCCCCCGCGGCTGGCACCTCGACGAGCACAACCTGGAGTTCGACGGTCGCAAGGCCGTCGGTGCGCTGGTGGACTTCGGCCTGTACTTCTTCCACAACGCCAGGGAACTGCTGAACCGCGGTGCGGGCCCGTACTTCTACCTGCCGAAGATGGAGAGCCACCTCGAGGCGAGGTTGTGGAACGACGTCTTCACCCACGCCGAGAGGACGCTCGGCATCGAGCACGGCACGATCCGCGCCACGGTGCTGATCGAGACCATCCCGGCCGCGTTCGAGATGGACGAGATCCTCTACGAGCTGCGCGAGCACGCCTCGGGCCTCAACGCGGGCCGTTGGGACTACCTGTTCAGCATCATCAAGTACTTCCGCGACGCGGGGGAGCAGTTCGTGCTGCCCGACCGCAACAGCGTGACCATGACGGCGCCGTTCATGCGCGCCTACACCGAGCTCCTGGTGCGGACCTGCCACAAGCGTGGCGCGTTCGCGATCGGCGGGATGGCGGCGTTCATCCCGAGCAAGGACCCGGAGACCAACGAGAAGGCGTTCGCGAAGGTCCGCGACGACAAGGCGCGCGAGGCCGCCGACGGCTTCGACGGCTCCTGGGTGGCGCACCCGGGCATGGTCGAGCTGTGCAAGGAGGAGTTCGACAAGGTGCTCGGCGACAAGCCGAACCAGCTCGACCGCCTGCGCGAGGACGTCTCCGTGACGGCCGACGCGCTGCTCGACGTCGCGGGCACCGGCGGCCGTGCCACGAAGGACGGTCTGCGTGGCGCGGTGGACGTCGGCGTGCGCTACATCGCCTCCTGGCTGAGCGGCAACGGCGCCGCGGCGATCCACAACCTCATGGAGGACGCCGCGACCGCCGAGATCTCGCGCTCGCAGGTGTGGCAGTGGGTGCGCAACGGCGTGGAGCTCGACACGGGCGAGAAGGTCACCGAGGAGCTCGTGCGTTCGGTGCTCGCCGAGGTGCGCGACGAGCTCGCCGACGTGATCCCCGCGGAGCAGCTCGCCGAGTCGGTGGAGCTCTTCGAGCAGGTGGCGTTGGCCGAGCAGTTCGCCGACTTCCTCACCCTGCCCGCGTACGAACGCATCAAGTGATCCTTCACCGTGCCCCGGTCGCGCCGTTCTCAGGCGGGCCGGGGCACGGTCCTGTGTCGCCCTTTCAGGTGATCGGCCCCCTTCGCGTCCACAGTGCTCACCCGAGAACGGCAAGATCAACTCTTGTGGCTCGACAGGGATTCGCGCGGACGACTGTGTGGACGCGAGGCGTGACGGCGTTCGTCGCCGGGTGCGCGGTGCTGGCCGGCTGTGGCACGACGACGGGCACGCCGGTCGCAGCGACGCCGCCCGCGGAGCAACCCGCGGCTCCCTCGCCTCCCGCCTCGCCGCCGGGGTCGGCCGGGTCGGAGAGTCCGGCGGCCACGCTGCCGGTGCCGATCGAGTTCTCCCTGCCCGAGGGGTGGCAGTCCGTACCGCCCGCCGACGTGGGGGTCCCCGAGGCCGCGTTCGTGGCCCTGCACCCCGCCTCGCGCGGCGACGGGTCCGTGCCCACGATCGTCATCACCGGCGACGTGCGGGACAGCACGGTCGACCTCGAGGACATCGCTGCGGAATCGGTGAAGCAGTTGGAGACTCCGGGCACCGAGGTCCGGGTCGAGAGCAGCAAGGAGAGTGGCACCGCGGCGATCCCCGCGCTGACACAGGCCGTGCGCATCTCACCGGGTCCCCGCGGGCACGAGCTCCTGCAGCTGCAGACCTTCCTCGGCATGAGTGACACGACCGACCCGAGACGCCGAGCCGTGCTCGAATTCGCCCTGACCACCCAGCCGGAACACTTCCAGGAACTGGCGGTCGACTTCCAGGAGTTCGTCTCCACGGTCCGTGTGGAGAGCGGCTAGTTCGGGGCGAGCTGTTCCAATCTCACCCGATCGGATGAAGCGAGTCGATCTTCCGAACGAGTGCTCGGAAGATCAACATCCTGTGTGGTGTGACTGGTGGGTTTGGCTTCGGAGCAATCCCTGAGGAGCTGCGGCAGGCGGCGGGCAAGATCGACGACGTCATCGGGGGAGTCGTCCAGCTGCCCTGGCAAGGGCCGACAGGGGACTATGGACATTCCGGGGTGCAGCGAGGCTGGGCGGACTTCGTCGAGAACGCCAAGCGCGAGGTGGAGTCCCTTCGCGACAAAGCCGTCGAACACGGCGAGTCGCTGCGGGCCGCGGCGGTCAAGTACCTCGAGAACGAGGCGGAGACCGACGCGACGCTGACCGGACTGGGTGGACTGATCGACGGTGGGGGTCTCGACCCGAGTGTGGTCCCGGGCGGCGGGATCACCGGCGGCATGGGGCTCGGACAGGTCCACAGTGGCCGACCGATCGGCGGGGGACTCGATCCGACCGTCATTCCGGGCGGCGGGATCACCGGAGGGATCGCCGACGCCCTCTCCGGGACCGAGAGCGGCGCCTCTGGTGAGACCGCGAGCCGGGGGATGCCGTCCTGATGGCCGAACTGGGGCAGACAACCAATCCACGAGAGTTGATCCCGGGCGACCCGGAGGCAATCATCAACGACCTCCGCGAGCTCGTGAAGAACATCGAGGCCATCGGAGCGACCGGCGACGGGCTCGGCAACGTCGATCCCGGGGAGTGGACCGGCGACGCCGCCACGGCCTTCCGCGACGTGTTCACCGCCGAACCACCGAAATGGTTCCAGGCGGTCGACACGGCCAACCAGGGTGGACAAACTCTCGCCGACTACGCCGACACCCTGGTCTGGGCCCAGGGCGAAGCGCAGCGGGCGATCGAGATGTACACGGAGGCGCAGGCGGCGTCACGGGCTGCCGCGGCCCAGTACAACGAACAGGCCCAAGCCGCCTCCCAGGCGGGCATGGCAGCGACCATTCCCGTGCCGATCGAATTCTCGTTACCCGAGGGGTGGCGGTCGGTGAATCCCGACTCGGTCGACGCGAGCGGGCTCGGTTTCGTGGCAGTGCACCCGGGGACGAGCGGCGCGTTCACGGCCAACATCACGATCTCGGGCGAACTGCGTGAGTCCCACGTGCCGCTGGCGGAGGTCGCGGACGAGGCGGTCGAGCGACTTCGTGCGGAGAACCCGAGTGTCGAAGTGGGTCGGCGCGAGCAGACCGGTTCGGCGGAGAACCCTGCTCTCACCCAGGTCGTCCGGCTTCGGGTGGTGAGCTCGGGGAAACCGGTGCAGGTCTACCAGCTTCAGGTGTTGTTGGGGATGCAGGACCAGCGTGACAGGAGTCGGCGCGCGGTGCTGCACGTTGTGTTGAGTGCGTTGCCGGCGCAGTTCGCGCAGCTCATCGGCGACTTCGAGGAGTTCCTGGCGACCATCCGGCCGGAGGGTGCGAACTCGTGAGTACCGGTCTGATTGTCGCCATCGCAGTGGGCGGTGGGGTCCTGTTCCTCGGCGGGGTGGCGTGGCTGATCAGCAAGCTGACCCGCTCCTTCGCCGCTGAGAGCGGAGCCGCCACCGCTGAGGCCGGCGACGTGCGGCAGCGGTTGGCGGAGGAGCTCCAACGGCGGGGGTGGAAGTTCGAGGAGAGGAACGACTCCTACGCCGAAATCCACAACGCGCAGCCCGAGTTCCAGTTGCGTAACGTGCTCGATCCGTTCACTTTGCCGCCCAAAGCGGTGGGCGCTCGGAACGTCATCACCGGAACCCACCGCTCCCGCCCCTTCATCGCGACGGAATTCGACGTCCGGCATCAGGGACAGCACGTGCCCGTGACAGCTGTGTGGCTGAGTCTGCCCGCGATGCGGCCCGGGCTCACCGTGAGGCGCGTACTGCGTGCCCAGAGCAAGATCCGTTCTCAGATCGGCCAGCGGGACATCCAGCTCGGTTTCCCTGAGTTCGACGAGAACTTCGAGATCACGACCGAGGACGAAGCTTTCGCCCGTGCCGTGCTCGTCCCCGACCTTGTGCGCTTCCTTGTCACGGACCCCCGTGCGTCGCGAGGATTCGCCATCTATGGCGACCAGCTCAACGCGCACGACATCGTGGGAGATCACCGTGATCCGCAGAAGCTTGTACCCGCACTCGATTTGCGGTGCGACATTCTCGACCGAATCCCAACCTTCGTCTGGTCTTGATTCTGAAACTGATGAGGAGAAGTTATCGTGAAATTGCGGTCACTGCGTGCGGTCGCTGTCCTGGCTGTTGGCGCTGCCTTTGCGCTGTCGGGATGTAGCTTCAAGTCGACCGTCTCCAAGGAAGAACTCGAAAAGCAGTCATTTGATGTGCTGACCAAGATGGCGGGCGAAGAGCCGGCCGAAGTCGAGTGTCCTGGACCGATCGACGGTGAAGTGGGCGCGAAGACCCGCTGTGTGCTCACAGCGAAGGACGGTGGTCGCATCGGTTACACGATCGAGATCACCTCCTATGAGGACAATCGCGGCAAGATGGTGGTTCAAGTCGACGAGACGCCGATGCCGCCCGCGCAGGGGAATGCCGGGACATGAGTACGACGGTGACGGCTTTGCCGGTGCCGATTCGGTGCACTCTGCCGGACGGCTGGCTCTCGGTGCCGCCGAAGGAGGTCAACGCCGACAACGCCGCCTTCGTGGCGGTGCATCCGGGGTTGAGCAAGGGGTTCACTCCGAGCATCACCATGACCGGGCACGTTCGGGCCCACGACGCGCCGTTGCAGCAGGTGGCGGAGGAGTCGCTGGCGGAGCTGCGGGCGGGCGCGACCGAGGTGCGGGTGGGGGAGCGCAGCGAGGTGGGTACCGCCGACAACCCCGGCTTCGCGCAGGCGGTTCGGCTCGTCCTGCCCTACGGCGGGAAGCCGCTGCACCTCGTGCAGCGACAGGCGTTCTTCTCGATGCGACATCCACGGGATCCCGGCAGCACGGCGGTTCTGCAAGTCGTTCTCAGCGCGTTGCCGGACCAGTTCGTGCGACTGCTCGACGAGTTTCACGAATTCCTGACGACGATCCGACCGGAAGTGGAGCGATGAGTGGTTACGCGGCGCAACTGATGCGTCGTATCGAAGCGTTGGACACGGCGGCGGCCGACAACCGGCGACGCGCCGAGGCCTACCAGCGGACGGAGGAGGAGCTGAAGGACGTCAGCGCGAGCGTGACGTCGCCCGACGGGGTGGTGACCGTCGTGGCCGGGCCCGGGGGCGTGATCTCGTCCGTCACGTTCTCCGAGAGCGTGCACGACCTCAGCCCGGCGTCCTTGTCGACGACGGTGCAGCAGACCATCGCGGCCGCCGTCGCCGCGGTGGCGCGCCGGCAGGCGGACGTCGTCCGCCGGGGCCTCGGCAGCTCGGAACTGCTCGACCGGGTCACCGAGTCGGACGAGACGCTGTTCGGGGACCGGCGCCCGACGGCATCGGCGGAGGACCTCGCGCCTGCGACGAGCGGGGCACGTAACGCCGACGACGAAGTGTTCTTCGAGGAGTTCGACCTCTTCGAATCATCGGACCGGTAGCCGTCTCGGCCGGGACGGGCGCCTGGTGCGCGTCCCGGCAGGGGTCTCCACGGCGGGTCGGGACATGGTTACGCTGGCGTTGTGGACGCGGTGATCGACCTGAACAGCGACCTGGGCGAGGGCTTCGGCGCGTGGCCGCTCGGTGACGACGACGCGCTGCTGGACGTGGTGACCAGTGCCAACATCGCGTGCGGCTTCCACGCGGGTGATCCGAGTGTGTTGCGCCGGGTCACCGAACGTGCCGCCGAGCGCGGGGTGAGCATCGGTGCCCAGGTCGGCTATCGCGACCTGGCCGGGTTCGGTCGGCGCTTCATCGACATGGACCCCGACGACCTCGCCAACGACGTCATCTACCAGATCGGCGCGCTCGACGGCTTCGCCCGGATCGCGGGTTCGGCGGTGCGGTACGTGAAGCCGCACGGGGCGCTCTACAACGCGGTGGTCGCGCACGCGGAGCAGGCTGCGGCCGTGGTCGAGGCGATCCGCCGCTACGACCCGGCCCTGCCGGTGCTGGGACTTCCGGGGTCGCAGCTGGTGAAGCAGGCCGAGGAGGCGGGCCTGTCCGTGGTCTTGGAGTCGTTCGCCGACCGCGCGTACACGCCGCAGGGCACGCTGGTGTCGCGGCGGGAAGCGTCCGCCGTGGTGTTGGACCCGGACGTGGTGGTCGAGCGCAGCGTGCGGATGGCGGTGGAAGGCGCTGTGCAGGCCGTGGACGGCAGTGTGCTCAAGCTGAGTCCGCAGTCCCTGTGCGTGCACGGAGACACCCCTGGTGCGGTCGAGATCGCCCGGCGCGTCCGCAAGGCGCTCGCCGACGCCGGTGTGGCGGTGAAACCCTTCGTGTGAGGCGGCGCCGGCGACGGTCGGGCCGGTGTGGCGCGGGACACGTGTCGTCAGCTTGACCCTCACGTCGCGTGAGGCTCGAAGGTGAGTGCATGAGCGACTACTACGACGCCTTCGAGATCAGCCCGGTGCCCGCTCCCGGTCCGGACGCGGTGGCGCCCGATCTGTACCGGGGCATCTACGGCATGCCCGCGTTCGTGACGATCCCGTCGACCGACCTGGCGGCGTCGGTGGACTTCTGGACCCGCGGACTGGGGTTCTTCGAACTGTTCGGCATTCCCGGCACGCTGGTGCACCTGCGCCGGTGGGCGTTCCAGGACGTGCTTCTGGTCGCCGGGGAGAGCGTGCCGGAGGAGGCTCCGGCGATGAGCGTCAGCTTCGCGTGCGTGCTGAACCAGGTCGATTCCCTCGTCGAGGCCTGCCGGTCGTTGAACCCCGATTCGGTCGACGGGCCACGGGACACCCCGTGGAACACGCGGGACGTCGAGGTGATCACGCCGGAGAGGGCGCGGGTCGTGTTCACCGCGGCGAAGCCGTGGGATCCGGACAGCCCGGAAGCGCAGAACCTCGCGTCCGTCGGGATCACCGCACCGACCTCCGACGGCGGGGAGAATGGGGACCATGGCTGAGGTCGCCGACGGCGCCGACGCCGACGGTCTGACCGTCGGCGAGGTCTCGGCGCGGCTCGGGGTCACGGTGCGGGCTCTGCACCACTGGGACGACATCGGCCTCGCGCGGCCGTCGCTGCGCACGAGCGCCGGATACCGCCTCTACACGGCCGGTGACGTGGAACGGCTGCACCGCATCGTGATCTACCGGGAGCTCGGTCTCGGCCTGGACAAGATCCAGGCCGTGCTGGAGGGCTCGGGCACCGACGTGCCCGCGGCGCTGCGCGCACAGCAGTCGCAGGTGGCCGAGCGGATCGACCGCCTCCGGCAGCTCAGCGTCGGCCTGGAACGGATGATCGACGCCCACGAGCGGGGTCTGCTGCTCACCGCCGAGCAGCAGGCCGAGATCTTCGGGCCCGAGTGGAATCCCGAGTGGCCCGCCCAGGCCCGCGAGCGTTACGGGGACACGACGCAATGGAAGCAGTACGCCGAACGTTCGGCCTCCCGCAGCCCGGAGGAATGGCAGGCCGTCGTGGACACCGTCGCCGAGCTCGACCGCGCGATGGCGGACGCGATGGACGCCGGTGTCGAGCCTGGAAGCCCGGAGGCGAACCGGCTCGTCGAGCGTCATCGCGAGGTGTTCAGCTCGTCGTACTTCCCGCTCACCAGACAGATGCAGGTCTGTCTCGGGCGCATGTACGAGTCCGATCCGGCGTTCGCCGCCCACTACGACGGCGTCCGAGCCGGGCTCGCCTCGTGGTTGCGACGCAGTATCGACGCCGGCGCACGCGCCCACGGCGTCGACCCCGACACCGCTACCTGGGAGTAGGTGCCGGGTGGACGCCGGAGTGACTCGGCAGCGTCAGGCGGGTACGAACGAGAGTCGTCGGCCGGTGAGCTGGCCCGTTTGGACGCGGAGGTACCGGTCGCGGTGTCCGGGCGCCCAGGGCCGGTGGCGGAAGTCGGTGACCCGCACGAGGGTGTCGATGTCCGTGACGATGGTGGCGGTACCGAGCAGAACCACGCTCCACCCGGTGTGGGTCTCGTTGTCGATGTGGTCGACCTCGAAGGCCACCACAGTGTCCGCCACTCGGCGGGCCCAGGAGTCGCCCCGGGTTCTGATGATCACGTCGCGCCCGTCGAGCACGTAGTTCACCGGGCGGATGGCGGGCATCGCTTTCTCGGTGAAGACGATGCGGCCGACGAGCTCGGCCCGCAGCAGGTCGAGGCATTCGGATTCGCTGAGCTCCCGCATCTCGATGGGAGCGGGCAGCATCTTCTCCGACCGTGGTTGTGTCACCAGCAGTGTCCCTCGTTCGTGGTCCGTCCTCGACAGTTTCCGGCGCTGTCGAGGTCTCGTTGTCGACAATGCGTCACGAACGACGGCCCGGAGCAGGGCACAAAGACCCGTCTGCGACCACCGATGGGCACGACCCGGCGATCTCGGGCAGGATCCGGGTCTCGGCCGGACGACGATCAGGGCCCGAGCAGCAGACGCTGGCGTCTTTCCCGCTCGGCCGGCGTCTGCCGGGGGCAGCTCACACACTTGTCGTCGCGCGTGCGGGGAGCCTCGTAGAGCAGGCAGCACGACGAGCGTCGCAACACCAGTCGGTGACCCACCGTGGTGAACCGGGGTCGCGGCGAGCCTTGCCACACGCACCGCGGCAACGCGCGGGCGGCGCGTTCCATCTGATCGGCCAGGGCGTCCGCCAGCCGCGGTGCCGTGTCGGGCCTGCCGACGGTGGACGCCGCCCACAGCAGCCGGTTGGCGATCGAGTCCACCGCCACGGCCCACAGTGCTCGTGGGGCCGCTCCGCTCGCGTGGGCGAACGCGGTGACCGCGGAGTCCACGGCCGGGACCAGGGCCGCGCCGAGCTCGGCGGCGTCGCCGTCGAGTGCCCGGCTCGACCGGGCGTCGAGGAAGCGGCCGTCCGCCGTGACGTCGAAGGTGACCGACTCCAGGGCCGGGTCGCGTGCCGCGCCGGTGTGCACCCAGGGTTCGAGCGCGGGCGCGACGAGGACCGACGAGGCCGAGTACCACCGGATGGTGCCCAACACGGTGGGGGAGGCGGGACCGTGGAGGCGGCGAGCCCGGTGGAGGTCCTCGGTCACCCAAGCCGGGTCTGCCAGCGCGGTCGCGGGAAGGTCCACGGTCCTCAGCCCAGCCTCTCGTACACCGACACCGTGAACACGGTGGACGTGGTCATCGGTTCCGCGACGGCGGCGAGCCGGTCGGCGAGGCCGTTGCGGTGCAGGTGGTGGGCGTTGGGTCCCATGAGGACGACGTTGCGCACGTCGTCGGGCGAGAGGGTCACCCGGTCGCTGACGTCCTCGCGGGCGACGAGCCGGAAGCCCTGGGCGAGCGTGGCGTCCAGGCGCTCGGTCTTGTCGGCGTCGACGTCGAGGAGAGCGAGCTCGTCGGCGAGTTCGGCGAGGTGACCGCGGCCCGGCCCTGCCACGAGCAGCCGCCCGCCCGGGGCGAGCACCCGGCGGAACTCGCCGGCGTTGCGGGGCGCGAAGACGTTGACCACGAGGTCGGCGACGCCCGAGGCCACCGGCCACGGTTTCCACAGGTTCCACACCGCCGCGCCGAGCCTCGGATGGGCGCGGGCGGCCCGTTTGAGAGCGGGGGCCGACACGTCGAGCGCGAGCCCGGTCGTCTCCGGCAGTGCGTCGAGGACGTGGGCGAGGTAGTAGCCCGTGCCGGCGCCCGCGTCGACCACGAGGCCCTCGCCGGAAGTCCCCGGCGTCCCGGGTGCCGCCCGCGACGCCAGCGCGTGGGCCAGCGGCGCGTAGAAGCCCCCGCGCAGGAACGCCTCGCGCGCCGACACCATGGCCGCCGTGTCGGCCGTGCCCTTCGGCACCGAGGCGTGCAGCAGGTTGACGTAGCCCTGCCGGGCGAGGTCGAAGCTGTGCTCCGCCGGGCACCGCAGCGTGCGCGCCTCCAACGCCATCTCGTCGCCGCACACCGAACAGCGCAACGCGGCCACGACGGTGCCGGGCGGAGCCGCTGGTGCGGGGGCGGGGCGCATCGACATGCCCTCTATTCGACCACGCGCCACCACGGCGGGAAACGCAACCGTTACGAGCCGCGTGGCCGGGTTCACACCCGCGCAACAGCAGCGGCGATCGGGCGCAACACACACCTCCGATGCTCGTGCCGACCCCCCGCTGGTGCGGCGGGTTTCGACGACGGCGAGGAGGGCCACGTGGACGGCAATACGGCCTGGTTGCTCACCAGCGCCGCACTGGTGCTGCTGATGACGCCGGGACTGGCGTTCTTCTACGGCGGCATGGTGCGCGCGAAGAGCGTGCTGAACATGCTGATGATGTGTTTCGGGGCCATGGGGCTCGTCGGGGTCCTGTGGGTGCTCTACGGCTACTCCGCGGCGTACGGCACCGACGTGGCGGGGCTGCTCGGCAACCCGTTCGACCACCTCGGGCTCTCCGGGCTCATGACTCCCGGGGGCGATCCGACGGCCGGCACGGTGGACGTCGCGTTCCAGGCGATGTTCGCGATCATCACCACCGCACTGATCGCGGGCGCGGTGGCCGACCGGATGAAGTTCGGCGCGTGGATGCTGTTCGCGGGCCTGTGGGTGAGTCTCGTGTACTTCCCCGTCGCGCACTGGGTGTGGGGCGACGGTGGCTGGATCGACGAGCTCGGCGCCCTGGACTTCGCGGGCGGTACCGCCGTGCACATCAACGCTGGTGCGGCGGCTCTCGGCCTGGTGCTGGTGCTGGGCCGGCGCGTCGGGTGGCCTGCGGAGCCGATGAAGCCGCACAACCTCCCGTTCGTCATGTTGGGGGCCGGGCTGCTGTGGTTCGGGTGGTTCGGGTTCAACGCGGGGTCGGCGTACGCGGCCGATGGCGTCGCGGGGATCGCGTTCGTCAACACGGTGACGGCCGCCTGCGCGGCGATGCTGGCGTGGCTGCTGACCGAGCGGCTGCGGCACGGCAGGGCCACGAGCCTCGGGGCGGCGTCGGGTGTGGTGGCCGGCCTCGTGGCGATCACTCCCGCGTGTGCGTTCGTCGACACGTGGGGCGCGCTGCTCGTCGGCGCCGTGGCGGGAACGCTGTGCGCGCTGGCCGTGAGCCTCAAGTACCGGTTCGGTGTCGACGACTCGCTGGACGTCGTGGGCGTGCACCTCGTCGGCGGGCTCGTCGGCACGGTGCTGCTGGGGTTCGTGGCGACGTCGTCGGTGGTCGGCGAAGGCGGCCGGGACGGCCTCTTCTACGGGGGCGGCGCCGGACTGCTGGGCGTCCAGGTGCTCAGCGCGGTGGCGGTCATGGCCTACTCGCTGCTGGTCGCGGTGCTGCTGGGACTGCTCGTCAAGAAGGTCACCGGCGGCCGCGTGAGCCCGAAACAGGAGATGTCGGGCATCGACGAGGCGGAGCACGCCGAGTCCGCGTACGACTTCGCCGGAGCGCGTGGAGGACGGGCCACGCTGGTCCCGACGCACGCGGTCGCACCATCCACCCCGGAGGGCGTCTCCGGTCGGAAGCTGGAGAAGAGTACGTCATGAAGCTGGTCACCGCGATCGTCAAGCCCTACGCCCTGAACGCGATCCGTTCCGCTCTCGAAGAGCTCGGCGTGCTGGGGATGACGGTGGGAGAGGTCCAGGGCTACGGACGGCAGAAGGGGCACACGGAGGTCTATCGCGGCGCGGAGTACGCCGTCGACTTCGTGGCCAAGACCCGCGTCGACGTCGTCACCGACGACGACCTGGCGGACAAGGTGGTGGACGCCGTGGTGGCGGCGGCCCACACCGGGCGCATCGGCGACGGGAAGGTGTGGGTGACCCCGGTCGAGACGGTGGTCCGGGTCCGCACCGGCGAGCGTGATGAGGAGGCACTGTAGGCGCTGGAGGGAGGCCCGACACCGCGTGTTCGTGCGGGTGACGTTGGCCGATCGCGGCAGAGGTGTGGTGGACTCGTGCGACCGGCCTGGCGCGCACCCTCGCGGACGCGGCGTGTCGGACCGCACGAGAAACCGCCCGAACCGGATTGCGTAGGACTACTCACCGGTTACTCAGTGTCTTCACGCTGCCGGTACCGCGATCCGCCCGGCAAGCTGGAGGCACCTCGGTGAGGTGCTCATCCGGCCCGGGCGGTCGCCAGTTCTGGGGGTCTGGCGAACGTCGCGACCAAGCCGGACCCGACGAGCACCTCACCGGGCGAGGCCCGTCCGGTCGGAAGGGGGGCGCACAGGGGGGAGCGCCGGCCGGGCGGGCCGACCGTCGATGGGGCCGAGTCGTCTACGCTTGGGAGTCGCGGTCGGGCCTGGTGTCCCGCGGTCCGGCCGGGGACACCCACGACCTGCTGGAGCGTGCACCTCGTGTTCGACACACTCTCCGATCGACTCACGTCGGTCCTGCAGAACCTGCGCGGCAAGGGCAAGCTCTCCGACGCCGACATCGACGCGACAGCGCGGGAGATCCGCATCGCGTTGCTGGAGGCGGACGTCGCCCTGCCCGTGGTCCGAGAGTTCATCAAGCAGGTCAAGGAGAGGGCCAAGGGCGCCGAGGTCTCGGAGGCGCTGAACCCGGCCCAGCAGGTCATCAAGATCGTCAACGAGGAGCTCATCGCCATCCTCGGCGGCGAGACTCGGCGGCTGAACCTCGCGAAGAACCCGCCGTCGGTCATCATGCTGGCCGGTCTGCAGGGTTCCGGTAAGACCACGCTGGCGGGCAAGCTCGCGCTGTGGCTGAAGAAGCAGGGCCACGCCCCGCTGCTCGTCGCGTGCGACCTGCAGCGGCCGAACGCCGTGACCCAGCTGCAGGTGGTCGGTGAACGGGCCGGTGTCGCCACGTTCGCGCCCGAGCCCGGCAACGGCGTGGGCGACCCGGTGGACGTCGCACGCCGGTCGATCGAGGAGGCGCGCCGCGCCCAGCACGACGTGGTCATCGTCGACACGGCCGGTCGGCTCGGTGTCGACGAGGAGCTGATGCGGCAGGCCGCCGACATCCGCGACGCCGTCACGCCCGACGAGACGTTGTTCGTGGTCGACGCGATGATTGGTCAGGACGCGGTCACCACGGCCGAGGCCTTCCGCGACGGCGTCGGCTTCTCCGGCGTGGTGCTGACGAAGCTCGACGGCGACGCCCGGGGTGGTGCCGCGCTGTCGGTGCGGCACGTCACCGGTGAGCCGATCCTGTTCGCGTCGAACGGCGAGAAGCTCGACGACTTCGACGTCTTCCACCCCGACCGGATGGCCAGCCGCATCCTCGGGATGGGCGACATGCTCACCCTGATCGAGCAGGCCGAGCAGGCCTTCGACCAGGAGAAGGCGGAGCAGACGGCGGCCAAGCTGGGCACCGGCGAGCTCACGCTGGAGGACTTCCTGGAGCAGATGCAGGCCGTGCGGCGGATGGGCCCGATCGGCAACCTGCTCGGCATGCTGCCCGGTGCTGGGCAGATGAAGGACCAGCTCTCGCAGGTCGACGACGCCCACCTGGACCGGCTGCAGGCGATCATCCGGGGCATGACTCCCGCCGAGCGGGCCAATCCCAAGATGATCAACGCGTCGCGCAGGCAGCGCATCGCCAAGGGGTCCGGCGTCACCGTGCGGGACGTCAACGACCTGGTGAACCGCTTCTTCGAGGCCCGCAAGATGATGCAGCAGATGGCGGGCCGCTTCGGCTTCGGTGCGGGCAACAGCGCCACGAAGAAGCGCAAGGGCAAGAAGGGCAAGAAGGGCAAGAACAAGGGGCCCACGCAGCCCAAGCTCAAGGGCGGTTTCCCCGGTGGCTTCCCCGGTGGGAGGCCCCAGGGCGGCGGCATGCCCGACCTGTCCCAGCTCGGTGGCGGGCTCAACGACCTCCCGCCCGGGTTCGACCCGTCGAAGCTGAAGCTGCCGAAGAAGAAGTAGGGCGCGCGCCGTGTACCACCTTCGCGGGGTCGTGCTCCCGAGCGGCGAGGAGCGCGACGTCTGGATCAGTGGCGGGCGGATCACGTTCGAACCCGTCGAGGGCGCTCGCACCCTCGACGGCGCGTTCGTGGTCCCGGGCCTCGTCGACGCCCACTGCCACCCCGGCATCGGACCGGACGGGGCCACGACTCTCGACGAGGCGTGCGCGCAGGCGATCCGCGACCGGGACGCGGGCACCCTGCTGATCAGGGACTGCGGGTTGCCGATCGACGTGCGCCCGCTCCAGGCTCGCGACGACCTGCCCCGCATCATCCGCAGCGGTCGCCATCTCGCCCTGCCGAAGCGCTACCTGCCCGGCTACGCGATCGAACTGGAGCACCCGGACGACCTCCCCGCGGCCGTGGCTGCCCAGGCCGCCGACGGCGACGGGTGGGTGAAGCTCGTCGGCGACTGGATCGACCGCTCGGTGGGTGACCTCGCGCCGCTGTGGCCCGAGGACGTGCTCGCCGAGGCGATCCGGGTCGCTCACGAGGCCGGCGCGCGCGTGACGGCACACGTCTTCGGTGAGGCCGCCCTTCCGGGCCTGATCGAGGCGGGCATCGACTGCCTCGAACACGGCACGGGGCTGTCCTCCGACCAGCTGGCCGAGCTCGCCCGCCGGAACGTCGCGCTGGTGCCCACGCTGATCAACATCGACAACTTCCCGGCCATCGCGGACACGGCCGTGCGCTACCCGACGTACGCGGCCCACATGCGGGCCCTGCACGCGGGCGTCACCGACATGGTGGGCGCGGCGGTCGACGCAGGGGTGGCCGTGTACGCGGGCTCCGACGCGGGCGGCATGGTGGAACACGGACGGCTCGTCGACGAGATCGAGGCCCTGCACAAGGCCGGGATGACCCGGGAGCAGGCACTCGCGTCGGCGTCGTGGGCCGCCCGCGACTGGCTGGGTGTCGAGAGCATCACCGAGGGCGCGTCGGCGGATCTGCTCGTGTTCGACGAGGACCCGCGCGAGGACCTGTCGGTACTGCGCACCCCGCGCCACGTCGTCCTGCGTGGTGCCTTGATCGACTGACGTACCCGACCGCGCCGCCGTAGTGTTGACGTCACAGACTGGTCGGCGGCCCGCGGTCGGGGAGGTGCGGTGGAGGACGAGGGGGCGACGTCGGCCCGGACCGGGCTGGTGTTCGGCGCACACTGGGCTCTGCTCGCGTTCATCGCCTCGCTCGGTGTCTACTACGCCCTCGCGCTGCTGCTGTCGGGCTTCGCGTTCCACGGGCGGATCGGTCTCGCCGACCTGGGACCGCTGATCCTGCTGGCCTTCGTCCCGAATTTGCTGCTGGGCCTCGGCCCGGTCGTCGCGTCGCGGCGGTGGGGACGAGGAGTGCGGGCCGACTTCGGCCTGCGGCCCACGGGCCGCGACCTGCGCGTCGGTCTGGCCTGCGGTGGTTTCTCGCTGCTCGCGGCGTACGTGCTGAACCTCGTGCTGATGCAGGTCTACGGCAGTCGGTACCTGTCGGACTCCACCACCGACGTGTTGCGCGGGATGTCGTCCAGCATCGGTTGGCTCGTGTTCGCCGCGCTCGTCGTGGTGGTGGCCGCACCGCTGACGGAGGAGCTGCTGTTCCGCGGTGCGCTGTGGACAGGGCTCGCGCACTACCGCGTCCCGCCGTGGGTGATCCTCGTGCTCACGGCCCTGGTCTTCGCCCAGGTCCACGGCGAGCCGGAACGCACGCTCGCGTTGCTGGGGCAGGGGATCGCCATCGGAGCCGCGCGCCTGATCACCGGCCGCGTGAGCGCGAGTGTCATCGCGCACGCCACCAACAATCTGCCGCCCGCGTTGTTGCTGTTCGGCGGCGCGTGAGCACCAGTAGGCTCGGTCGAAAAGATCATCCGGACCGCGGAGGAGACGCGTGAGGTCGTCGGACTCGCAGGATCCCGTGGGCGAGGTGGTCGGCGCCGGGGCAGCCGAGTCGGCGCAGGCCCAGCCGCATGAGCCGTCCGGGATCCACCGGCCCACCCATCGGTGGGGCTTCGGTGCGTTCCTCTTCGTGGAGGGAGTGCTGCTCGCGACCGCCGCGTTCGTCGGGGTCTTCATCGGCGAGGCGACGCCGGAGACGATCCCCGTGCGGGACGTGCTCATCGGCACGATGGCCCCCACCATGCTCGCGGCGCTGTCCGCGCTGGCCATCACCAAGGTCCGCGGCAACGGCCCCCTGGCGGATCTGTGCCTCGCGTGGCGCTGGGACGACGTGAAGGTCGGCCTCAAGTTCGGCGCGTTGGGGCTCGTGTGCACGGTCGTCGGGGTGCTGGTCTGGACCCAGGTCGTGGGGGAGGACAACGCCACCTCGGCGATCGGCGCGCTGGTCGAGGACAAGCCGATGTCGGTGTCGGCGGCCGTGACGATGTTCGTCTACCTGTGGCTGCTCGGCCCGATCTGCGAGGAGATCATCTACCGCGGACTGCTCTGGGGTGCGGCGGAGCGGCTGGGCTGGGGCAGCGAACGGTGGGGCCGCTTCGCGGCGTTCGTGCTGTCCACGGCGGTGTTCGCGGTGAGTCATCTCGAACCGCTGCGCACCTCGCTGTTGATCGTCATCGCCATCCCGATCGGTCTGGCCCGGCTGGTGACGGGCCGCCTGCTCGGCAGCATCGTGGCGCACCAGATGAACAACTTCCTGCCCGCGCTGGCGATACTGCTCACGGCGCTCGGCGTCCTCGCGACGTGACATCGCCCGTCTCCGCGTCCAGCAGCCGGGCCCGGCACCCGGTGAGTTCGTCCGCTCTGGCAAAATGGGAGCTTGCCCGCTCCGGTTCGGGCCCTCTCACCGTGCCGGGGCGACGACCTACCTGCGGGCACCTGGATCCGGCTCCCCACTCGGATCGTGTCCCGACCCGAGTACGAGAAGACGACAGGAGTACCCACACCCGTGGCTGTCAAGATCAAGCTGCAGCGCCTCGGCAAGATTCGTGCGCCCTACTACCGCATCGTGGTCGCGGATGCCCGCACCCGTCGTAACGGCCGGGCCATCGAGACCATCGGCAAGTACCACCCGAAGCAGGAGCCGAGCTTCATCGAGGTGGACTCGGAGCGCGCTCAGTACTGGCTGAAGGTCGGTGCCCAGCCCACGGAGCCGGTGCAGCGCATCCTCGAGGTCACCGGCGACTGGCAGAAGTTCAAGGGCCTGCCCGGCGGCGAGGGCACGCTCCGCCAGCCGGAGGCCAAGCCCTCGAAGCAGGAGCTCTTCAACGCGGCGCTCGCCGCGGCGAACGAGGAGCCCGGTGTCGAGGCCACCACGCCCAAGAAGAAGGGCGGCAAGAAGGCGGACAAGGCCGAGTCGGCCGACGCCCCCGCCGAGAAGTCCGAGTCCGGTGACTCGGCCGAGAAGAAGGCCGACGAGGCGTGAGCTTCCTCGCCGATTCGCTCGAACACCTGGTTCGCGGCATCGTCGACAACCCGGACGACGTGCAGGTCGAGCTGATCACCACCCGTCGGGGCCGGACGTTGGAGGTCCACGTCCACCCCGACGACCTGGGCAAGGTGATCGGCCGGGGTGGCCGTACCGCCACCGCGCTGCGCACCGTGATGGGATCGGTCGGTGGTCGCGGCGTCCGTGTGGACGTCATCGACACCGACCGCTGACCGCGGAAGGCGCCTGGCGTGCAGTTCGTGGTGGGCAGAGTCGTCAAACCGCACGGCATTCGTGGCGAACTCGCCGTCGAGGTGAGGACTGATTCGCCCGAGGAGCGTTTCGACCCGGGCGTGGTGCTCACCGGTCGCTCGCGCGACGGAAGCACCCGCCCGCTCACCGTGGCAGCCGTCCGTCCTCACGGCGGACGGCTGCTCGTGCGCTTCCGCGAGGTGCCCGATCGCACGGCGGCCGAGGAGGCCAGGGGACTGACCCTGCTGATCGACGCCGACGAGCTGCCGCCGATCGACGACCCGGACGAGTTCTACGACCATCAGCTGGAAGGCCTTCGCGCCGAGTTGACCGACGGCACGGCCGTCGGCACGGTCCGCGAGGTGGTGCACTCGCCCGGTGGCGAGTTGCTCTCCGTCGACGTGGGTGAACCCGGTTCGCCGCGTGAGGTCCTCGTGCCGTTCGTGACCGCGATCGTGCCCCACGTCGACCTCGCCGAGGGGCGGATCGTGCTCGATCCGCCCGAGGGTCTGCTCGACGGCTGACGTCGGACTCAACGCCGTGTGTGCCGACGAGGATGAGAAGGAACACGTGAGCGAGTCGAGCTCTTCCCCACCGCCACTCCGCATCGACGTCGTCACGATCTTCCCGGAGTACCTCGAACCTCTGCGGGCCGCGCTGCTCGGCAGAGCCATCGAGCGGGGACTGCTGGAGATCGGCGTGCACGACCTGCGCGACTGGACTCACGACGTGCACCGCGCCGTCGACGACGCTCCCTACGGCGGCGGCCCCGGCATGGTGATGAAACCCCAGGTGTGGGGTGAGGCCCTGGACGACGTGTGCAGCGATCGGACGCGTCTGATCGTGCCCACCCCCGCGGGGAGGCCGTTCACCCAGCAGCTGGCGCGGGAGTACTCGCACGAACAGCACCTGGTGTTCGCGTGCGGTCGTTACGAGGGAATCGACCAGCGCGTGATGGAGGACGCCGCGCGACGCATGCCGGTGGACGAGGTGTCCCTCGGCGACTTCGTGCTGGTCGGGGGAGAGGTCGCCGTGCTCGCCATGGTCGAGGCGGTGGCCCGGCTGCTGCCCGGCGTGCTGGGCAACCCGGTCTCGGCCGAGCAGGACTCGTTCTCCGACGGACTGCTGGAGGGGCCGAGTTACACCCGACCGGAGGTGTGGCGCGACCTTGCCGTGCCGTCCGTGCTGCGGTCCGGCAACCACGCGCTGATCGACCGATGGCGGCGGGACCAGTCGCTGGCGAGGACCTTCCATCGCCGACCCGACCTGCTCGAACGGTTGCCCGACGGTAGTCTCGACAAGCACGATCGCGAGGTGCTCGAGCGGCTCCGGCGGGAGGCCGGTGACTAGCGCTCACGCACGTCTGCAATACTTGCGAGGTTGGCGCGACCGGTTCACGCGCCGAAAGTTCCTGGGCCGCCCGCCACCGGGTATCACTGGTCGGCTGGCTCGCGCCCGGAACTTGTCAAGCCACACATGCCACACAAGGACGAGGACGGACACCGATGAACACCCTGGACGCGTTGGACGCTCAGTCGCTGCGTTCTGACATCCCCTACTTCCGCCCGGGCGACACGCTGAAGGTTCACGTCCGCGTCATCGAGGGCAACCGCGAGCGCAACCAGGTGTTCGAGGGCGTCGTCATCCGCCGCCAGGGCGGTGGCGTCCGCGAGACCTTCACCGTGCGCAAGGTCTCCTTCGGCGTCGGTGTCGAGCGCACCTTCCCGGTGCACTCGCCGAACATCGCCAAGATCGAGGTCGCCCGCCGCGGTGATGTGCGTCGCGCCAAGCTCTACTACCTGCGCGACCTGCGCGGCAAGGCCGCGAAGATCAAGGAGCGTCGGGAAACCCCCTCTGCTTCGTGAGTAGTCGGCCGACTACCGTAGTCTGACGACGTGGTGGAGTCAGTGCCCTCGAACGCTGCGGAAGACGAGCCGAATCGTCCTGAGGACGACGGAGAGAAGGAGGCGTCCTCGCACGCCGCCTCCTCGGAGTCCGGATCGGACGGTCGGCCGTCTTCCGACGACAGCGGCACGGCTCAGGCGGGGTCGGCCAAGCACAAGAAGCAGCGTTCCTTCTGGAAAGAGCTGCCCATCCTCATCGTCGTCGCGTTGGTGCTGGCGTTCGTGATCCAGCAGTTCATCGCGCGGGTGTACATGATCCCGTCGGGGTCGATGGAGCAGACGCTGCACGGCTGTCCCGGGTGCACACCGGACCGCATCCTGGTGGACAAGGTCACCTACCGCTTCGCCGACCCGGGCCCGGGCGACGTGGTCGTCTTCCGTGGCCCCGACGCGTGGGTGGAGGACGATCCGCCGAGCGACTCGGCCGGCAACCCGATCGCCAGCTTCTTCCAGAACGTCGGCTCCGCGTTCGGGCTGGCTCCGCCCGACGAGCGCGACTTCGTCAAGCGCATCATCGCGACAGGCGGACAGACCATCGAGTGCTGCGACGACGAGAACCGCGTCCTGGTCGACGGCAAGCCGCTCGACGAGCCGTACATCTACTGGCAGGGCGGCGAGGCGGAACAGCGTGACTTCGGTCCGGTGACGGTGCCGGAGGACGCGGTGTGGGTCATGGGCGACAACCGCAACAACTCGGCGGACTCGCGATTCCAGGGTGGTGGCGGTGAGCGCGGGGCCGTCCCGGTGGACAACATCATCGGCAAGGCCCGCCTGATCGTTCTGCCGCCCTCCCGCTGGGACGTCGTGAGCGACCACAACCCGCAGGCCGTCGCGGAAGCGTCGGCGATGAGCGCTCCCGCATGGCAGCAGGGACTGCCCCTCGCTGCCGGTGCGCTGGCGGCGTGGCCCACACTGTTCGTGAGCCGCAAGGCCGGCGCGGGAGTGCGTCGGCTGCTGACGAGGCGCTTCAGACGGGAGCGATAGCGCAGTGGGCGCCAACAGCGTGAGCGTGCTCCGGCCGCCTCGCGCCGTCATCCGTGGCGACACGGCGTGGGCGTTGCAGTCCGCCCTCGACCGGCGCGGGCTGGGGCCGGTGGCCGGGGTGGACGAAGCCGGTCGCGGTGCCTGCGCGGGGCCGCTGGTGGTGGCTGCCTGCGTTCTGCGCCCCGGCGACAGCTCCCGGCTCTCCGAACTCACCGATTCCAAGCTGCTCACCCCGCTCGCCCGCGACCGGGTGTACGAGCAGATCGTTCGTCGGGCGCTGGACTACTCGGTGGTCGTGATCCCACCCGCCGAGGTGGACGCCCACGGCATCCACGTGACCAACATCGAGGGCATGCGCAGGGCCGTGGCCGGGCTGTCGTCGCGGCCGGGCTACGTGCTCATCGACGGCTTCCGGGTACCGGGGCTACCCGCTCCGAGCGTGCCGGTCCTGAAGGGCGATCGGGCGGTGGCCTGCGTGGCCGCGGCGTCCGTGCTCGCCAAGGTGACGAGGGACCGCATCATGGCGGGGTTGCACGACGAGTATCCGGTGTACGGCTTCGACGTCCACAAGGGTTACACGACGGCCGAGCACGGTGCTGCGTTGACCGAACACGGTCCCTGCGAGGCACACCGCTGGTCTTACACGAACGTGGCGTCCGCCGGGACGGCGCACGGGATGCGACCGCCCCGTCGGGTGCTGCTCAGCGTCGCCGCGTTGCAGGCCGGCGCGGTGGCTGGTACGCATGCCGTCGCGGCGGCGGGTGCCGACATGGCGGTGGTGAGCGAGAATGGAGCTTCTGCCGACGACGGGTTGCAAGGCGCGCGAGGAGGGGCTCGGGTTTCATGAGCGCAGAGGATCTCGAGAAATACGAGACCGAGATGGAGCTGTCGCTGTACCGGGAGTACCGCGACATCGTCGGCCAGTTCTCGTACGTGGTGGAGACGGAACGGCGGTTCTACCTGGCCAACGCCGTGGACGTGCAGGTACGTGACGGTGGCGGCGACGTGTACTTCGAGGTCAGGATGTCCGACGCCTGGGTGTGGGACATGTACCGTCCCGCACGTTTCGTGAAGAACGTTCGTGTGATCACGTTCAAGGACGTCAACGTGGAGGAGCTGGACAAGCCCGAGCTCCGGCTTCCGGAGGACGGACCCTTCGGAGCCTGAGGTGGCGCCGGGAGACGTCTAGCGTGGTCGGGCGGCTCCCCGCTGCAGACTGAGAGAGTTGTCCACAGGCTCGGGGTTGTCCACAGGCTCGGAATCGTGAGCTGGTTCCCCCGAAGGTCGCGCTGGCAGCGTGTGTGCTGTCAGCGAGAACGACCTTCGGGGGTGACGAGCGTGGACAGAGGGCGCGCGGGGCAACACACGGAAAGGGCGGCTGCGGCGGCCGAGCCGGCGGATCTCGGGGGACGCGCGTCGCTCGGGCGGCACGGGGAGGACCTCGCCGTCGAGCACCTGCGGCAGCAGGGGCTGGTGGTGCTCGAACGCAACTGGCGCTGCCGACAGGGCGAACTCGACGTGCTCGCGACCGACGGCCGCACCCTCGTCGTGTGCGAGGTGAAGACGCGGTCGGGCCGGGGCTACGGAAGTCCCGCGGAGTCCGTGACCCACGAGAAGCGCAGCCGTATCCGGGGCCTCGCGCTGCGCTGGTTGGCGGCGCGACGGGTCGCGTGGTGTCCGCTGCGGTTCGACGTCATCGCCATCGACTGCCCACCGCAGGGAAGACCTGTCCTGCGTCATCTCGTGGGGGCGTTCTGAGTGGCCCTCGCCAGGAGTTGGTCCATCGCCCTGCTCGGCATCGAGGGTCGGTCGGTGGAGATCGAGGCGGACATCGGCGCCGGAATGCCCGGCACGAAGCTGGTGGGGCTTCCCGACCCGGGGCTGCGGGAGGCGAAGGATCGGGTGCGGGCAGCCGTCCGGAACAGCCGCCACACGTGGCCCGACACCAACGTCACGCTGGGACTGTCACCGGCGAACCTGCCCAAGGTCGGCTCGTCGTACGACCTGGGCATCGCGGTCGCGGTTCTCGCCGCGTCCGG
This sequence comes from Saccharomonospora azurea NA-128, assembly GCF_000231055.2. Lineage (GTDB taxonomy): Bacteria > Actinomycetota > Actinomycetes > Mycobacteriales > Pseudonocardiaceae > Saccharomonospora > Saccharomonospora azurea. The sequence continues at coordinate 4,023,305 of NZ_CM001466.1, forward strand.
TGCGGTTCCGGCGGGTGAGCTCCCCGGCACCGTCATGTTGGGCGAGTTGGCGCTGGACGGTCGGCTGCGGCCGGTGCCCGGTGTGTTGCCCGCGTTGCTGGCGGCGCGGCGGCTCGGTCACCGGAGGGCCGTCGTTCCGGTGGAGTGCGTGCCGGAGGCGGCACTCGTCGACGGAGTCGAGGTGCTCGGCGCGGCCGCGCTGGCCGACGTCCTCGCGTGGTTGCGGGGCGAGGCCGAGCTGGTGCGCCCCGAAGCCGTCGAAGTCCCCGACTCCCAGCACGTTCCCGATCTCGTCGACGTGGTCGGGCAGCCGGAAGCGCGGTGGGCGTTGGAAGTGGCCGCCGCCGGTGGTCATCACATCCTGCTCACCGGACCGCCGGGGATCGGCAAGACGATGCTCGCCTCTCGCCTGCCCGGGCTCCTTCCGCCGCTGTCGCGAGCGGAGGCGCTGGAGGTGGCCGCGGTGCGGTCGGTCGACGGGTCGCTTCGCCGGTCCACTCCGCTGGAGCTCGTGCCTCCGTTCGTCGCGCCCCACCACTCGATCTCCGCCGCGGCTCTCGTCGGCGGAGGTAGCGGACTCGCGGTTCCCGGAGCGATCAGCAAGGCCCACCGAGGCGTGTTGTTTCTGGACGAGGCCGCCGAATTCGGGCCCGAGCGGTTGGACGCGATGCGCACGGTGCTGGAGGAGGGTGAAATCCGGATCGCTCGGGCCAAGGGCGTCGTGCGTTACCCGGCGTCGTTCCAGCTCGTGATGGCGAGCAACCCGTGTCCGTGCGCGCCGCCACGGGAGACTGACTGCACCTGTACCCCCGCGGCGAGGAGACGGTACGCGGGACGGTTGTCGGGGCCGTTGCTCGACCGCGTCGATCTGCGCGTACGCATGCGTCCGGTCACGGCCATGAGAGTGCACGAAGATCGTTGTCCGGAGTCCACGGAGGTCGTGCGTCGGCGTGTGGTGGCGGCGCGTGCCCGAGCGGCCGAGCGCTGGGCCGACCATGGCTGGAGCACCAACGCGGTCGTGCCCGGGCGTGCGTTGTGGCGGGAGTTCGCACTTTCTCGCACCGCTACCGAACTGGTCGAGCGCGGCCTCCAACGCGGAGCGATCACGGCTCGTGGTGCCGATCGGTGTCTGCGGGTCGCGTGGACACTGGCGGATCTCGACGGGGCCGAGCGCCCCGACGGCGATCACGTCGCGTCGGCACTCGAGTTCCGCGATCGGAGGGCCGCATGAGCACGGATGCCATTCGTGCGGCACGGGCCTACCTCCTGCGTGTCGCCGAGCCGCCGGCGCCCGCCCTCTGGGTGTTCGTGGCCGAGTACGGCCCGGTCGAAGCGGCCTGGCGCGTGCGGGCGGGGGACGTACCGGACCGGGTAGCCGCCGAAACGGCCGCACGCCGGGAGCTCGACCTCGCCGAGCGCGACCTGGACGAGGGCGCCGCGCAGGGAGCCCGGCTGGTGGTCCCTGAGGACGACGAGTGGCCCGCGTGGCCCCTCCTCTCGATGGAGGTGGCCATGGGGCGTGGAGTCGACACCATGGCGCCACCGCTGGCGCTCTGGGTGCGTGGTGAGGTGCCACTCGACGACGTGCTCGTCTCCGCGGTGGCCATCGTCGGCGCGCGGGCGGCCACCGACTACGGCGAGACCACGGCCGCCGAGTTCGCCTACGAGCTGACCCTCGCCGAGACGACTGTCGTGTCGGGCGCGGCGTACGGCATCGACGGCGCAGCGCACCGAGGGGTGCTCGCTGCTGGGGGAGCGACGGTCGCGGTGTTGGGTTGCGGGCTCGATGCCGGATACCCCGCGGGCCACGTCGGCCTGCTCAACCGTGTCGCGAAGCGTGGGGCGGTGGTGTCCGAGTACCCGCCGGGTACGCAGCCCGCACGGCACCGCTTCCTCGTGCGCAATCGACTGATCGCCGCGCTGACCGCCGGCACGGTCGTCGTCGAGGCGGGGCGCCGCAGCGGAGCGCGCAACACCGCGACCACGGCCGGAGTGCTCGGCAAGGTGGTCATGGCGGTGCCAGGGCCTGTCACGTCGGCGCTGTCCGTGGGTTGTCATCACCTGGTCAGGGATGCGCAGGCAACGTTGGTCTCCTCCGCCACGGACGTCATGGAGACCGTGGGCCGGCTCGGGACCGGTCTCGCTCCGAGACAGGACGGTCCCCGGCGGCGCACGGACGGGCTCGACGCGGAGCCGCTGAGGGTGTTCGAAGCGTTGCCGGCCCGCGGTGGTCGTTCACCGGAGCAGATCGCGACCGAGGCCGGAGTGAGTCTTCCCCGCGTTCGTGCGGTCTTGCCCGCCCTGGAACTCGACGGGCTGGCGGAGCGGTGTGATGCCGGTTGGCGACAGGGGAGGCGCCGTGGCACCGGGGCATAGGCGAGGGATGACGATCACGTTCCGGAGCCTTGGCGTGGCGGTGCTTGACTGGGTGGCTCCTGACAGCGCAGCGTCAAGGTATGACGACGAAGCGTTCTCGTCGCCGCGAGGGGGGATCGCTCGTGGCCCGGTTGCGTTCCGCTCTCCCGCGTCGGGTGGCCGAGCTGGTGAGCGACTTCGAGGACCACCTGCGCGACGAACGCGACCTGTCGCCGAACACCGTGCGCGCCTACCTCGGTGATGTCGTGTCCCTCCTGGCGTTCCTCCACGACATCCCGGAGGACGTCGACCTCGACACGGTGTCCGAGGCCGCCGGCGAAGGCACTGCGATCGAGGACCGATTCGACGACCTCGACGTCGGTGTCCTCAGAGCCTGGCTCGCTCGCCAGCACGAGCAGGGGCGGAGCCGTACCACACTTGCCCGGCGCGCGGCGTCGGCGCGCACCTTCACGGCCTGGGTCTCGCGGCGGGGACTGCTGCCGTCCGACCCGGGTGCCAGGCTGTCCTCGCCACGCCCGCACCGCACTCTCCCCGGGGTTCTCCGCCGGGACGAGGTCGACAACCTGATGCGTGCCAGCGCCAGTGGGGCCGAACAGGGAGATCCTCTCGCACTGCGTGATCACGCCCTGATCGAGTTGCTGTACGCCACAGGTGTGCGAATCTCAGAACTGTGCGGACTGGATATCGACGACGTCGAGTTCGAGCGTCGAATGGTCCGAGTTCTGGGAAAGGGGAGGAAAGAACGTATGGTGCCGTTCGGCCTGCCTGCGGAGCGATCGCTGCGATCGTGGTTGGGGCAGGGGCGCCCTCACCTGGTGACGCGCGACTCGGGGTCCGCGCTCTTCCTCGGTGCCCGAGGCGGCCGGGTGGACCCGCGAACGGTACGCCGTGTGGTGCACCACGCCGTGGCGGCTGTGCCCGGTGCCGGCGACGTCGGGCCGCACGGGCTACGGCACTCCGCGGCCACGCACATGCTCGACGGCGGGGCCGACCTTCGCAGCGTTCAGGAACTGCTCGGTCACGCTACGCTGGCCACGACGCAGCTCTACACTCACGTGACAGTCGAGCGGCTGAAGGCGATTCATGACCAGACCCACCCCCGTGCCCGGTGAGGCCGCCACTGCCGACGCGGGACCGCAGGTCCCGTCGCAGGACGGTCGGGAAGGCGCGAAGGTCATGACCACAGCACCGACCGACGTCGGACCGAGTGGGCCCCACGTCGACGATCGGACGGCGACATCCGGCGCCGAGTCCCTCTCGACGCCGGTCCCCGACGTCGCCGCACCGCCGGCCACCGAGCCGACCTCGGCAGCGAACACCGACTCCGCCGGTGCGGACGGTGTCGCGGAACCGACCATCGCGGCGTTGTGGCGAGAGTTCTCCCGGGCGCCGAGCCAGCGGGTCCGCGACCGTCTCGTGCTCCACTACGCGCCGCTCGTCAAGTACGTCGCGGGCCGGGTCGGCACCGGTCTTCCCACGCACATCGACGTGGCCGACTTGATCCAGTCCGGCATCTTCGGCCTGGTGGACGCGATCGAGAAGTTCGATCCCGGCCGAGGCCTCCGCTTCGAGACGTACGCGATGCAGCGCATCCGCGGAGCCATCCTCGACGACCTGCGCTCGCAGGACTGGGTCCCGCGTGTGGTGCGCAGCAGGGCTCGCGAGGTCGAACGCGCACACGAACGGCTCGGCGCTCGGTTGCGTCGCACGCCCACGGACGCGGAGGTCGCGGCCGAGCTCGGCATCTCGCTGCGCGAACTGCGCGACCTCTACGGCCAGTTGAGGTTGACCAGCGTGTTGGCGCTCGACGACCTCATGGGGCCGAACAAGGAGAGCGGCACGGGGTCGCCTGCCGACACGCTGCCGGACGACGACGCGGTGGACCCTGCCGCGATCCTCGTCGACCAGGACAACCGCAAGCAGTTGGCGGAGGCCGTGGCGCAGCTGAACGAGCGTGACCGCATCGTGGTCAGCCTGTACTACTTCGAGAACCTCACGCTCGCCGAGATCGGCAAGGTACTGGGCGTCACGGAGTCGCGGGTCAGTCAGTTGCACACCCGTGCGGTGCTGCGGCTGCGGGCGAAGCTCGTGGAGAACGCGGGATCCTGAAACGCCTGGGATCCTTGCCGAGCACCTGAGCCGGGACTGGCGTCAGGGCGGCGCCGTACTCCCGATCCACGGTTTGAGTCGAAGCGTCCCCTGCGGCATGACCAGACGAAGCGGGTCGAGGTAGTCGTCACCGCGCCGCACGCCCCAGTGCAGGCAGGCCTGCGCGGGACAGCCGAGGTGCCCGGCGACGACGGTGCCGATCACCTGTCCACGGTGTACCCGCTCGCCCGCCGAGACCGACCAGCGCAGAGGTTCGTAGGTGGTGCGCAGACCCGCGTCGTGGTCGATGGACACCACGCCGCGTCCGGCCACGGAGCCCGCGAAGACCACGAGCCCGTCCGCCGAGGCCAGCACCTGCTGTCCCGGCGCGGCTGCGAGATCGATCCCGCGATGCCCCGCGGCATACGGGCTCGGTGGTCGGTCGAACGGCCGCACCGGGCTCGAAGGAGCCGCCAGAGGCCACGCGAACCTCGGTGGCTCGGTGGGGAAGTCCGCGGACGAGCTCGGTTCGGCGGTCGCCGCCCGCGCCGCGGCGACCGGTCCGGTGGTGGGCATGGTCGTCAGGACGGCGAGCACACCGCCCCCGACGAGCAGCGGGAGCACCAGGAGCACCAGGAGCACGGAACGGACGAGGAGCGTGGGCACTGTGGCGCGGGCGCGCGGAGTCGCGGAGGCCATGGGGACAGCCTCGGCGAGGTGATGGTCTGACGGGAGGGGCGAGCAACAAGCTGTGGACAACTTCGGGCAGTCGGGCGGTCGTCCCACCGCGGCCTGTGGACAAGTGGCCGCCGAGTCGAGGCAGGTCCCGGGCGCCGCGTACACTGATTCGCGCAGTCTGTGCTCGCACAGCTGACTTCGCGTGCACGTGCGCGCTTCGTACGCCAGGACCCGTCCATGGTGCACGAAGCACGGGTGCTCGGCGGTCTCCCGGGTGCGCTCCCGGGAGTCCGAGCGTCCGCACGGCACCAGGGCGGGGCACCACCCGGTTCTCCGCGGTAACCGGCAACGCGCGCCCTCGCGGCGTGCTCGAGACAGAAGAGGTGCGAATCAGGCCATGGCCGTCGTCACCATGAAGCAGTTGCTCGATTCCGGCGTGCACTTCGGGCACCAGACCCGCCGCTGGAACCCGAAGATGAAGCGCTACATCCTCACCGAGCGCAACGGCATCTACATCATCGACCTGCAGCAGACGCTGTCGTACATCGACCGCGCCTTCGAGTTCGTGAAGGAGACGGTCGCTCACGGCGGCACGATCCTGTTCGTCGGCACCAAGAAGCAGGCGCAGGAAGCCATCGCGAACGAGGCGCTGCGGGTGGGTATGCCCTTCGTCAACCAGCGCTGGCTGGGCGGCATGCTGACCAACTTCCAGACGGTGCACCGGCGTCTCCAGCGGCTCAAGGAGCTGGAGTCGCAGGAGCAGACCGGCGGTTTCCAGGGGCTGACCAAGCGCGAGATCCTCACCCTGACCCGGGAGAAGGACAAGCTGGAGCGGACCCTCGGCGGTATCCGTGACATGGCCAAGGTGCCCAGCGCCGTGTGGATCGTGGACACGAAGAAGGAGCACATCGCCGTCAACGAGGCGCGGAAGCTCAACATCCCCGTCGTGGCGATCCTCGACACCAACTGCGACCCGGACGAGGTCGACTACCCGATCCCGGGCAACGACGACGCCATCCGCTCGGCGGCTCTGCTGACCAAGGTGGTCGCCGAGGCCGCGGCCGCGGGTCTGATGGCGCGGTCCGGCCGTAACGGTGCCGCCGCCGAGGGCGAGGACAAGCCCGCCGTGGCGACGGACGAGCCGCTGCCCGAGTGGGAGCAGGCGCTGCTGGCCGGCTCGGAGGCCGGGGGCTCGGAGCAGTCGAGCGAGCAGACTCCCGCTTCCTGACCACCTTTTCACCGCGTACCGCACGAAGGAACGGACTAACGCACGATGGCGAACTACACCGCGGCAGATGTGAAGCGCCTTCGCGAGCTCACGGGCTCCGGCATGATGGACTGCAAGAAGGCCCTGGAGCAGAACGACGGCGACTTCGACAAGGCCGTCGAGTTCTTGCGCGTCAAGGGCGCGAAGGATGTCGGCAAGCGTGCCGAGCGGGCGACCGCCGAGGGCCTCGTCGCCGGTGACGGCGGCGTGCTGATCGAGCTCAACTCCGAGACCGACTTCGTCGCCAAGAACGAGGCGTTCGGCTCCCTGGCCGAGCAGATCGTCGAGGCGGCCAAGAAGGTCCGCACCAACGACGTGGAGCAGCTCAAGAACGCCGAGATCGAGAGCGGCAAGACGGTCGCCGAGGCGATCCAGGAGCTGTCGGCCAAGATCGGCGAGAAGCTGGAACTGCGTCGCGTGGTCAGCTTCGAGGGCAAGGTCAACACCTACCTGCACCGTCGGGGCGCGGGCCTGCCGCCCGCGGTCGGCGTGCTCGTGGAGTACACCGGCGACAACGAGGAGGCCGCCCGTGCGGCTGCTCTCCAGGTCGCGGCGCTGAAGCCCAAGTACCTGACCCGCGACGAGGTGCCCGCCGACATCGTCGAGAACGAGCGTCGGATCGCCGAGCAGACCGCTCGCGAGGAGGGCAAGCCGGAGCAGGCGATGCCGAAGATCGTGGAGGGCAAGGTCAACGCCTTCTACAAGGACGTCGTGCTGCTGGAGCAGCCGTCGGTCACGGACAACAAGAAGACGGTCAAGGCCCTGCTCGACGAGGCAGGCGTGACCGTCACCCGGTTCGCACGTTTCGAGGTCGGCCAGGCATAGCCTGCCGGTCCGGCAGTTGTGCCCCGTCTCCCGCCAGTCCAGGAGGCGGGGCACAGTTGTGAGAAGCGGCGGCACACGAGCACGACAGCGGGCGGAGGCGAGATGAACGAGGACGGTAGCGCCAGGTCGGGCCACGGTTACCGACGGGTGCTGCTCAAACTGGGCGGCGAGATGTTCGGCGGCGGCTCCGTCGGTGTCGATCCGGACGTGGTGCACTCGGTGGCTGCGCAGATAGCCGATGTGGTGCGTAACGGCGTGCAGGTGGCCGTGGTCATCGGTGGCGGCAACTTCTTCCGCGGGGCGGAGCTGTCGCAGCGTGGCCTCGACCGGGACCGCGCCGACTACATGGCCATGTTGGGCACCGTGATGAACTCGCTGGCCCTGCAGGACTTCCTGGAGAAGGAAGGCGTACCCACCAGGGTGCAGACAGCGATTACGATGGGTCAGGTCGCCGAACCGTACATTCCCCGCCGTGCCGAGCGGCATCTCGAGAAGGGTCGTGTCGTCATCTTCGGCGCGGGAACGGGTATGCCGTACTTCTCGACCGACACCGCCGCGGCTCAGCGGGCTCTCGAGATCGGCTGCGACGTGGTGCTGATGGCCAAGGCCGTCGACGGCGTCTACACCGCCGACCCACGTGTCGACCCCGGCGCGAAGCTGTTCGACGAGATCAGCCATCGCGAGGTCCTGGAGCAGGGACTCAAGGTCGCCGACGCGACGGCCTTCAGCCTGTGCATGGACAACAACATGCCGATGATCGTGTTCAACCTTCTCACCGAGGGCAACATAGCTCGCGCGGTGAGTGGTGAGAGGATCGGCACATTGGTCAGTACACCGACACATCTGGAGTAGCCGTGATCGACGAGACCCTCTTCGACGCCGAAGAAAAGATGGAGAAAGCGGTCTCCTTCGCCAAGGAGGACTTGGCGTCGGTGCGCACCGGCAGGGCGACTCCCGCGATGTTCTCGCGCGTCGTCGTCGAGTACTACGGTGCCCCCACGCCGCTCAACCAGCTCGCGAGCATCACCATCCCCGAAGCGCGCATGGCCGTCGTCAAACCGTACGACGCGTCGCAGCTGAACACCATCGAGAAGGCGATCCGCGATTCCGACCTGGGCGTGAACCCCACGAACGACGGCAACATCATCCGTGTGGTGATCCCCCAGCTGACGGAGGAACGCCGCCGCGAGATGGTGAAGGTCGCCAAGAGCAAGGGGGAGGAAGCGCGTATCTCCATCCGCGGGGTGCGCAGGAAGGCCAAGGAGGAGCTCGACCGGATCGCCAAGGACGGCGAAGCCGGTGAGGACGAGGTCGCCAGGGCCGAGAAGGAGCTGCAGAACCTGACGGACCGCTACGTCCATCAGGTCGAGGAGCTCGTCAAGAACAAGGAAGCCGAGCTCCTCGAGGTCTGATGACTACAGTGAGCGACCATCAGGGGGAGCGCGAGGACGCGGCTGAACCCGACGGGTCAGAGGAACCAGCGAGGAAAGCCTCCAAGGCCGGGCGGGACCTCCCGGCTGCCATCGGTGTCGGGGTCGCGTTGGGCGCGGCGATCCTGGGCTCCTTGTTCACGGTCCGCTACCTGTTCATCGGCGTGATCGCGGCGGCGATCGTGGTCGGCACGATCGAGCTCGCGGGCGCGTTCCGCCGAGCGGCGAACGTGCGCATCTCGCTGGTGCCCGTTCTCGTGGGCGGGCAGGCGATGATCTGGCTGGCCTGGCCGTTCGGCCAGCAGGGCGCCGTGACGGCGTTCGTCGTCACCGTGCTCGCCTGCCTGCTGTGGCGGCTGCCGTCGGGAGCTGACGGCTATCTTCGGGACGTCAGCGCGTCGGTGTTCGCGGCGGCCTACCTGCCGTTGTTCGCGTCGTTCGCCGCGATGCTCGTGCCGCCGGAGGACGGTGTCGGCCGCGTGCTGTCCTTCATGATCGTGGTGGTCGCGTGCGACACCGGCGGCTACATCGCGGGCGTGCTCCGCGGTAGACACCCGATGGCGCCGCGGATCAGTCCGAAGAAGACCTGGGAGGGTTTCGCCGGGTCGCTCACCGCGGGCATCACGGGTGGGGCGCTGGCCGTGGTTCTGCTGCTCGACGGGCAGGCCTGGCAGGGTGTTCTGTTCGGCGCCGCGATCGTGGTGACCGCGACGGTCGGCGATCTGATGGAGTCGCTCATCAAACGCGACCTGGGCATCAAGGACATGGGCAACACGTTGCCGGGTCACGGCGGGCTGATGGACCGCCTGGACTCCTTGCTGCCGTCGGCGGTCGTCTCGTGGTTGTTGCTGAGCGCTTTCGTTCCGGTGTGATCGGAAAAGCCGGTCAGTCGTCGTACGGATCGTCGACCTCGGCGCGTCCCACCCCGAGGTCGACGGGCCGGGAGTGGTCGATCACCGCGAACGGCGATCCGCTCGGGTCGAGCAGGAGAGCAGCACGGCCGAAGGGCGTGTCGTGGGGCTCGACGAGCACTCCGCCGCCCAGGCTGATCGCCGTGTAGGCGAGTGCGTCGGTGCCCGCCTGGGGGTCCGCTTCGAAGTACACGAGCCAGTGCGGTGAGGCGGTGACGTCGGTGGCGGCGGCTGTCGACACTGTCGACGCTGTCGACGTCGCCGCGGCGGGCGGGGCGGTCTGCGAGCGCGGACCGTCCAGCACACAGCGGTAGAGCACGCTCTCGTGGCCGAGGCGCCAGACCGCGTAGTCGATGCCGTCGGAGCCGATCTGTTCGATCGAGTAGCCGAACAGTTTGCCGTAGAAGTCGTCGGCCGCCGCGCCGTCGTAGGTGTTGAGGTCCGCGCCGCAGAACATGCCGGGCAGCTGGGTGCCGAAGATCCAGCCGGGCGGCGGTTGCCAGAAGACGACGGGGGCGCCGCTCGGGTCGGTGGCGTGGAGCAGCGCTCCTCGCTCCGGGATGTCGAGGGGACCGAGCCGCACCGTCCCGCCGAGGTGTTCCACCCACTGTGCGGTGTTCGTGGCGCCGGTGACGCGGAGGTGGAGTGACCAGCCGACGGGGTCTTTCGGTGCGGCGAGGTAGAGGCCGGCCACCTGCACGTCGTCCCGGTAGGCGACGACGTAACGGCCGTCCACCCCGACCGGGTCGTCCTTGACGTGGAGGTCCCAGCCGAGGAGCCGACCGTAGAACTCGCACGCCGCGGCGGTGTCGGGCGTGGCCAGGTCGACCCAGCAGGGTGTTCCGGGAGCGGAGCTCGACACGGCGTCGGCTGGGGAAAGGAACATGAGCCACCTCCTGGCTGAGCAAGATCATCGTAAGCGTCGTGGTGCGGGTCTAGGCTGTTGCCGTGAGAATCTTCGGCCGCCGTTCGGAGGTCGTGCCGAGTCCGAACATCTGGTATCACGCCGATGTCTACGAACGCGAGAACCAGGTGCAGGACGTCGACGACGAGATCTGGACCCACCTCGCCGACGTCGCGCCGTGGAGCGGTGGCGACGTGGTGGACGTCGGGTGTGGGACGGGTTTCCACCTGCCGCGGTTCGCGGCGACCGCGCGCTCGGTGGTCGGCGTGGAACCGCATCCGCCGCTGGTGCGGCGGGCTCGTGAGCGGGTGGAGGGACTGCCGTCGGTGACGGTTCTGCGTGGAACGGCGCAGCGGCTGCCGCTGCCGGAGAGCTCCGTCGACGTCGTCCACGCGCGAACGGCGTACTTCTTCGGGCCCGGGTGTGAGCCCGGGCTGCGCGAGGTCGACCGGGTGCTCCGGCCCGGTGGAGCGCTCGTGATCGTGGATCTCGACACCGGCGTCGCGCCCTACGGCGACTGGATGCTGGCCGACCTGCCTCGCTACCGGGCCGCCGAGGTCGACGCCTTCTTCGCGGAGGAGGGCTTCACCTGCAGGCGGATCACGACCCGGTGGTCGTTTCTCGACCGGCGGGTGCTGGAGGCGGTGCTGCGCATCGAGTTCAGTCCCATGGTGGCCTCGCGTGCCGTGGTCGACACTCTGCGCCTCAACCGGCAGGGAGCACAGTCGCTGGAGCTGCCCGTGGGATACCGGGTCCTCCTGCGCCGCAAGCCGGTCGGCCTCCTCCGGGCGTCGGAGCCGCTGACCGGGCATGGGACACTGGCAGAGCCATGACTGCATTGCCCCTCGTCTTCGACGCTCCCCGCCGTGGCCTGCCCCGGCGCCACCTTGCCGATCTCACCGTCGCCGAACGGGCCGAGGCGGTGGCCGCGCTGGGGGAGAAGCCCTTCCGCGCCAAGCAGCTGTCGCACCACTACTTCTCGCGGCTCACGGCCGACCCGGACGGGATGACCGACATCCCGGCGGCGTCCCGGCAGCGCCTCGTCGACGAACTGATGCCGTCACTGCTGACGCAGGTGCGGGTCGTGGACTGCGACGACGGCACCACCCGGAAGACGTTGTGGCGTGCGCACGACGGCACGCTGGTGGAGAGCGTGCTGATGCGCTATCCGGAGCGTGCGACGCTGTGCATCTCCAGCCAGGCGGGCTGCGGTATGGCGTGTCCGTTCTGCGCGACCGGTCAGGGCGGTCTGACCCGCAACCTCTCGACCGCGGAGATCGTCGACCAGGTGCGGGCCGCCGCCGCGGTGATGCGGGACGGTCTCATGCCGGGTCCCGACGGCGCACCGGCCCCGGGGCGGCTGTCGAACATCGTGTTCATGGGCATGGGCGAACCGCTGGCGAACTACAAGCGCGTGCTCGCCGCCGTACGGCGGATCACCGATCCCGCGCCCGCGGGGCTGGGCATCTCGCAGCGGTCCGTGACGGTGTCCACCGTCGGGCTGGCTCCGGCGATCCGGAAGCTGGCCAACGAGGGCCTGCAGGTGCGTCTGGCCGTGTCGTTGCACACGCCGGACGACGAACTGCGTGACGAACTCGTTCCCGTGAACAACCGCTGGTCGGTGGACGAGGTGCTGAAGGCGGCTCGCTACTACGCCGACCGCACGGGGCGACGCGTGTCGATCGAGTACGCGTTGATCCGTGACATCAACGACCAGCCCTGGCGCGCCGACCTGCTGGCCGAACGGCTGCGGGAACACCTCGGTCACCTGGTGCACGTCAACGTCATCCCGCTGAACCCGACCCCGGGCAGCAAGTGGGACGCGAGTCCCAAGCCGGTCGAGCGCGAGTTCGTCCGCAGGGTCAACGCGGGCGGGGTGGCGTGCACCGTGCGTGACACGCGCGGTCAGGAGATCGCCGCCGCCTGCGGTCAGCTCGCAGCCGAAGGCTGAGTACATCGCGGTACACCGCGCACAACGAGAACCCCGCCGGCTCGCGGAGCGACAGCGGGGTTCTCGACGTCTGAACGGAGCGCGACGACGCCGCCTCGTGGGGAGACGCGTCCGGTCGCGAGGTCAGCGACGCCAGGCGGTGCGGCTGCGGCGCACGTCCCACAGCACGCCCAGCAGAAGACCGACACCGGTCACGATCAGGACGATGTCCTCGGTCTGGTTCTGGTGGTTGCCGATGAGCATCAGGAACATGATCGCGGCGGCGACCACCGCGCCGGCGCGTGTCGCCTTGGGGAAGGCGCCGTGCCAGCCCCACTCGGCCGACGGCTCGTCCCTGGGGTCGACCTCGGTACCGGTGCGCTTCTCGACAGCCTTGCCTGCCACGATCACTCCTCCACTCGAGCCCGCTTGGCGCGACTTCGTGTGGCTCGATAATCGCACATGCCTCCTGCGAGGACCGCAGGGGACGTCCGCGACAATGGTCACCATGACGGTCACCACGAGTTCCCCCCGGACCGTGCTGGTGCTGGGCTCCACCGGCTCCATCGGCACACAGGCCCTCGACGTGACGGGGCGTAACCCCGATCTGTTCCGGGTGATCGGCCTCGCCGCGGGCGGCTCGGACCCGCGCGCGCTGGCCGCTCAGGTGATCGAGCACGAGGTCGGCGCGGTGGCGATCACGCGGGCGACCGCGGCGGAGGACCTGCAGCTGGCGCTCTACACCGAGGCGCAGAAGCGCGGCTACTCGCGCGGCGAGTTCCGCCTGCCCCGGGTCTTCGCGGGGCCGGACGCGGTCGAGGAGCTGATCGACGCGGTACCCGCCGACGTCGTGCTCAACGGCATGCCGGGCTCGCAGGGCCTCGGTCCCACGCTGCGTGCGCTGAAGACCGGCGCGACGCTCGCGCTGGCCAACAAGGAATCGCTCATCGCGGGTGGTCCCCTGGTGCGGGCGGCGGCCCGGCCAGGCCAGATCGTGCCCGTGGACTCGGAGCACTCGGCGCTCGCGCAGGCGCTGCGGGGCGGCCGCGCGGAGGAGGTCGACCGGCTGGTGCTCACCGCGTCGGGTGGACCGTTCCGCGGCCGCACGCGGGAGCAGATGGCCGACGTCACGGTCGAGGACGCGCTCGCCCACCCGACGTGGGCCATGGGGCAGCTCGTCACCATCAACTCCGCCACGATGGTGAACAAGGGCCTCGAACTCATCGAAGCACATCTGCTGTTCGACATCCCGTGCGAGCGGATCGACGTCGTCGTGCACCCGCAGTCGATCGTGCACTCGATGGTGACGTTCGTCGACGGTTCGACACTCGCGCAGGCGAGCCCGCCGGACATGCGCCTGCCCATCGCGCTCGCGCTGCACTGGCCCGACCGGGTGCCCGGGGCCGCGTCGCCGTGCCGGTGGGGCGAGGCCGCCACCTGGACGTTCGAGCCGGTGGACGACGCGGCGTTCCCGGCGGTGGAGCTGGCCCGGCACGTCGGTTCCGTCGGTGGCTGCCTGCCCGCGGTCTTCAACGCGGCGAACGAGCGGCTCGTCGCCGAGTTCCTCGCGCACAACACCGGCTTCACGGCGATCGTGGACACTGTGTCTCAGGTTGTCGACGCCGCTGACGAGTGGCGCCGCCCTCCCCGTGACCTGGCCGACGTCCTCGCTGCGGAAGAATGGGCGCGCGACCGTGCGGCCACGATCATGTCGGGAGGGAAGTAGCGCGTGCTCGTCTACATCCTGGGGGTCGCGCTCTTCGCGCTCGGCATCTGCGTCTCCGTCGCGCTGCACGAGGCCGGTCACATGGTGGCCGCCAAGTCGTTCGGCATGAAGGTGCGTCGCTACTTCGTGGGCTTCGGACCGACGGTCTTCTCGGTCAAGCGCGGCGAGACCGAGTACGGCCTGAAGTGGATTCCGCTGGGCGGGTTCTGCGACATCGCCGGGATGACGGCGTTGGACGAGGTCACCCCCGACGAGGCGCCGCGGGCGATGTGGCGGTTCAAGACCTGGAAGCGCACCGTGGTGCTGGCGGCCGGGTCGTTCACGCACTTCGTACTCGGCTTCATCGTGCTGTACTTCATGGCCATCTCGATGGGCCTGCCCAACATCTCCGACAAGCCGGTGATCGACGAGGTGTCCGACTGCGTCCGCAGCGCCAGCACGCCGGAGGAGTGGAACGACCCGACGTGCGGGCCTGCCGACCCGGCTCCGGCCAAGGCGGCCGGGGTGCAGCCGGGCGACGAGGTCGTGGCGATCAACGGCACGCCCACCGACACCTGGCAGGACCTGCTGGCGGCGGTGCAGAAGTCCGAGGGGCCCACCGAGTTCCGGGTGCTGCGCGACGGTGAGGCGTTGAACCTCACGGTCGACGTCACCCAGGTGACCCGGCCGACGACCGAGGGCGGCACGGAACAGGTGGGGGCCATCGGCGCCTCCCAGGCGCTCATGCTTCCGCACGGGCCCGTCGAGGCGTTCGGAGGCTCGGCCGCGTTCACCGGCGAACTGCTCGTGCAGACCTGGCAGCGGCTGCTGGAGTTCCCGGAGAAGATCCCCGCGGTCGTGGAGGCGATCTTCGGCGGCGAACGCGACCCGGAGACGCCCGTCAGCGTGGTGGGTGCCAGCCGGATCGGCGGTGAGGCCGTCGAACAGGGCTTGTGGGAGGTGTTCCTCCTGCTGCTCGCGAGCCTGAACTTCTTCGTCGGCATCTTCAACCTGCTGCCCCTGCTGCCGCTCGACGGCGGCCACATCGCGGTGACCTGGTACGAGCGGGTGCGCGACTGGATCCGCAAGCGACGGGGCAAGGCCGCGGGCGGCCCCGTCGACTATACGAAGCTCAACGCGGTCACGAGCGTCGTGATCGTCATCGGGGGCGCGATCGTGCTACTCACCGTGACGGCCGACATCGTCAACCCGATCAGGCTCATCCAACCGTAGTGGCGTCCGGACAGCCGGGTTCGGGCGCTCACGTATCGTGGACAACGGCAGCCGGCCACGCCGGTGATGCCTTCGGCGCAGCACGCAGTCAGCGAAAATGCAGAGGAATCGATGACCGTCGACCTGGGTTTGCCCGCCACACCGCCTCCCGTTCTCTCCGAACGTCGCAAGACCCGACAGCTACAGGTCGGATCCGTCGGCGTCGGGAGTGACCACCCGATCTCCGTGCAGTCGATGACGACCACGGTCACCGCGGACGTCAACTCCACGCTGCAGCAGATCGCGGAGTTGACCGCGGCGGGCTGCGACATCGTGCGGGTGGCCTGCCCCAGCGCCGACGACGCCGAGGCCCTGCCCGCGATCGCGAAGAAGTCGAAGATCCCGGTGATCGCCGACATCCACTTCCAGCCGAAGTACGTCTTCGCCGCCATCGAGGCCGGATGCGCGGCGGTGCGCGTGAACCCGGGCAACATCAAGAAGTTCGACGACAAGGTCAAGGAGATCGCGCAGTCCGCGAAGGACCACGGCACTCCCATCCGCATCGGGGTCAACGCCGGGTCGCTCGACCCGCGGCTGATGAAGAAGTACGGCAAGGCCACCCCGGAGGCGCTGGCCGAGTCGGCGCTGTGGGAGGCCTCGCTGTTCGCCGAGCACGACTTCCACGACCTGAAGATCTCGGTGAAGCACAACGACCCGGTCGTGATGGTGCGCGCCTACGAGATCCTCGCCGAGCAGTGCGACTACCCGCTCCACCTGGGTGTCACCGAGGCCGGCCCCGCGTTCCAGGGCACGATCAAGTCGGCCGTGGCCTTCGGTGCGCTGCTGCGGCAGGGCATCGGCGACACCATCCGCGTGTCGCTGTCGTCGCCGCCCGTGGAGGAGGTGAAGGTCGGCCACCAGATCCTGCAGTCGCTGAACCTTCGTCCTCGCAAGCTGGAGATCGTGTCGTGCCCGTCGTGCGGGCGCGCGCAGGTCGACGTGTACAAGCTGGCCGACGAGGTCACCGCGGGCCTGGAGGGGCTGGAGGTGCCGCTGCGGGTCGCGGTGATGGGCTGCGTCGTGAACGGCCCCGGCGAGGCTCGCGAGGCGGACCTCGGCGTGGCCTCGGGCAACGGCAAGGGTCAGATCTTCGTCAAGGGCGAGGTCATCAAGACCGTCCCGGAACACCAGATCGTGGAGACGCTCATCAGCGAGGCCATGCGGATCGCCGAGGAGAACGGCCACGTCGACGGCAGTGGGGAACCGATCGTCACGGTGAGCTGAGCGCCGCCCACCGGCTGCGACTAGCGTGCTACATTGGAGGTGTCTTGGATGGACGGGAGACCACCGATGAGCGCTGCGATCGTCGACACGCCGTTGGACTGGAGCGACCTGGTACGCACCTGGCGAGAGCTGGACGTGCCGGAGGGGTGGCGGCCCGAGGTGACGATCGAGGGGATCCGAATGTCGCCACCCCCTGGGGGACAGCACAACCTGATCGCCGGCCGACTGCATCGGCAGTTGGTGTCAGGGACACCGGACGGTAGCGAGGTGTTCCAGACGCTGGGCGTCAGCGTGCCCGTGGTCGGCGGCATCTACGTTCCGGATCTCTGTGTCGTCCCGCTAATCCGTGTGCCGCATGGGGCGGAGCCCGTGCCGTCCGAACACGTGCTGCTCGCCATCGAGATCACGTCGGCAGGCAACGCGCAGCACGATCGGTCCCGCAAGAGATGGGCGTACGCGCACGGCGGCATCGGGCAGTACCTGCTGGTCGACCCGCACGATCCGGAGGGGCCCGCCGTCACGCTGTTCGGTGCGCCCGGCGAGGGTGTATACCGACGGGCCTGCAGGGTGCCGTTCGGGGAGACGATCGCACTGGCGTCGCCGTTCGAGCTCGAGTTGGACACGGCCGAGTTCTGATCGTTCGCGTGTGGACATCCGTTCGACGGTCGCCATCAGGGACGTCGATCTGGCAATCTTGTCCTTGTGTTGCGGCTGGCCGGTGCGAGGCTGCTCGATGACAGGGACTACCCGGCGGTTCGTGCGCTGCTCGCGGCGGACCCGGTGGGCAGTTGCATGGTGGCCGCGCGGGTCGAGCTCGCCGGTCTCGACCCGTGGCGGTTGGGTGGCGAACTGTGGGGCGCCGACAGTCGCCGGCGCCTCGGCGGGCTCCAGGGCCTGTGTTTCGTGGGCCCCAACCTGATCCCGTTGCGAGGCAACCCGGCCGCGCTGCGCTCGTTCGCCGACCGGGCGTTGCGGAGGCCCCGTGCGTGCTCGTCGCTGGTGGGCCCGGCCGACGAGGTGCTGGGTCTGTGGTCCGAGCTGGTGGACGAGTGGGGGCCCGCGCGGGAGGTGCGTCCCGACCAGCCGCTCATGGCGCTCGACGACACCCCGTCGGTGGCGCCCGATCCCGAGGTCCGCGCGGTGCGGCCGGAGGAGATCGACGTGTACTTTCCCGCCGCCGTCGCGATGTTCCGCGAGGAGGTGGGTGTCGACCCCCGGCTCGGCGACGGGGGAGCGGGGTACCGGGCGCGCGTCACCGAGCTGATTTCCTCGGGGCGGGCGTTCGCGCGTTTCGAACGCGGAGAGGTCGTCTTCAAGGCCGAGATCGGCGCGATGTCGGGCAGCGTGGGCCAGATCCAGGGCGTATGGGTCCACCCGAGGCATCGGGGGCGTGGACTCGGGGCGGCCGGGACGGCGGCTGTGGCCGAACGCCTCGTACGCGGCTTCGGCCGGGTCGCGAGCCTGTATGTGAACTCGTTCAACACGCCCGCGTTGGCCGCGTACCGCAGGGTCGGATTCCGGCAGGTCGGCCGGTACGCGACGGTGCTCTTCTAGGGCTCTTTTAGGGCTCTTCCAGGGCTCTTCTAGGACTGCCGCGGCTGTTCCTCCGCCATGGCCGAGAGTCGGCGGGCGAGGAGTTCGACGGCGCCGCGCAACTCCGGCGGATCCAGCACGCGCGCCTCGAAACCCAGTCGCGCGACGTGCAGGGCGAGCCAGTTTAGGTCGTCGCCTCCGGCGACGAGCACGCACCAGCCGTCGCGGTCGTCTTCGACCCGCCCCACCTGGGGCGGAACCAGCGCCCGTACCTGATCCGGTGTCGCGTGCACCCGCACGCGGGCGACGTGGCGGTAGGGCGACGCGGTGACGGAGCGCTGCACGTACGCGAGCGGATCCGGATGCGGTCGGGGCCGGAACTGCCAGGTCGTGGCCACGACGTCGTGCATCCGGTCCAGCCGGAACGTGCGCCAGTCGCCGCGCTCGACGTCCCAGGCCATCAGGTACCAGCGGCGGGCGGTGGTGACCATCCGCACCGGCTCCACGGTCCGCTCGCTGTCGGCGGCGTCGCGGCCGGTGTAGGTGAACCGCACCCGGACGGTGTCGCGGCAGGCTCGGGCGAGCGTCACCAGCACCTCGGGAGAGACCTCGACACCGGGACCGACGAGCGTGTCGGTGGCGCCGTGCACGGCACGGATCTCCGCGCGCAGGCGCGCGGGCATCACCTGGTCGAGTTTCGCGAGTGATCGCAGTGCGGCCTCGCTCGCCCCGGCGACCGTGCCGCCCGCCGCCAGTCGCAGTGACACGGCCATCGCGATCGCCTCCTCGTCGTCGAGGAGCAACGGGGGCAGCCGGGTGCCCGCCCCGAGCCGGTAGCCGCCGCCGACGCCCGCCGTCGCGTGCACGGGATAGCCGAGGGCGCGAAGGCGTTCGATGTCGCGTCGCACGGAGCGGTCGGTGACCCCGAGCTCCGTCGCCAGCTCGGTAGCGGTCCAGGAGGGCCTGCGCTGGAGCAGCGCCAACAGTCGCAGCACCCGCTCCGTCGTTCCGGTCACCCGCTCATCGTGGCAGAGATCGCGGACACAACCTGTCCGCTGTGTGCGCCAGGCTCAGGGGTATGTCCGTTGCGGGACCTCTCCCCGCAGACCCGTGAGAACTTCTGGCGAAAGGCGATGTGACATGGCCCGTGAAGTGCAAGTGACGTTCGACTGTGCCGACCCGGCCGCGGTGGCGGCGTTCTGGGCCGAGGTCCTCGGCTACCGGCTGATGGATCCCCCGAAGGGCTTCGCGTCGTGGACCGAGGCGCTCGACGCCATGGGAATCCCGCCGGAGCGCCACAACGACGTGTCGGCGGTGGTCGACCCGGAGGGCGCGGGACCGAAGGTGCTCTTCATGCGGGTCCCGGAGGGCAAGCAGGTGAAGAACCGGGTCCACCTCGACGTGCGCGCCGCTCCGGGACTGCGCGGGGAGGAGCGCATGGCGGCCCTGGAGGCGGAGGCGGAGCGGCTGGTGTCCCTCGGCGCCACCCGGCTCCGGCGGTACGAACCGGACGGGCCGCTGGCGATGGGACACATCGTGATGGCCGACGTCGAGGGCAACGAGTTCTGCCTCGACTGAGCGGCGCCGCCCGCGGGTGACCAGGGCCACGTTGTGACGCGACGGAAGGAACGGAGCGGGGCGGGATTCGGCGACGCGGCCTGGTCGTAGGCTGGGACCATGCCCGAACGTGCACCTCTGACGCCCGGCGTCCAGTCTCCGCCGCGCCCCGTTCCCGCGTCCATCGTCCGCCCCGAGTACGTCGGCAAGCCCGCGCCGAAGCGGGACACCGGCAACGGTGTGCGCTCGCCCGAGGTCATCGAGGCGATGCGCAAGGCGAGCCGGATCGCGGCGCAGGCGCTCGAGGAGGGCGGCAAGGCCGTCAAGCCGGGCAACACCACCGACGACATCGACCGCGTGGTGCACGAGTTCCTGCTCGACCACGGCGCGTACCCGTCGACGCTGGGCTATCGCGGTTTCCCGAAGTCGTGCTGCACGTCGCTGAACGAGGTGATCTGCCACGGGATCCCCGACTCGACCGTCATCCAGGACGGCGACATCTGCAACATCGACGTCACCGCCTACATCGACGGCGTGCACGGCGACACCAACGCCACCTTCCTCGCGGGCGACGTCTCGGAGGAGGTGCGCCTGCTGGTCGAGCGCACCCGCGAGGCCACCCACCGCGCCATCAAGGCGGTGCGGCCCGGCCGGCAGCTCAACGTCATCGGCCGCGTCATCGAGTCGTACGCGAAGCGGTTCGGCTACGGCGTCGTGCGGGACTTCACCGGTCACGGCGTGGGGCCGGCGTTCCACACGGCCCCGACGGTGCTCCACTACGAGGAACCGTCGGTGACGACGATCATCGAACCGAACATGACGTTCACGATCGAGCCGATGATCACACTCGGCACGATCGACTACGACGTGTGGGACGACGACTGGACGGTCACCACCAAGGACAAGAAGTGGACCGCCCAGTTCGAGCACACCGTGCTGGTCACCGAAGACGGCGTGGAAATCCTCACGTTGCCCTGATCGGGTGTTTTTCGGCCACACGGCCGACCACTGACTTGTAGTACTTGCACACATGGTTGACACGGCAGTCGGCTTCTACTGTCGGCTGTCATGTCGACCAGCCTCTTGACCGGGAAAACGGCCCTCGTCACCGGCGGCGCGAACGGTATCGGACGAGCCTGTGTCGCGGCGTTGAGTGACGCCGGGGCCACGGTGCACCTCGTCGATGTCAACGGCGACGCCGCGAAGGACGTGGCGTCCGCTCACGACGCCGTGGCCCACGTCGTCGACCTGACCGACCCGGACGCCGTCGAGTCGCTGCCGCGCGCTGTCGACATCCTCGTGAACAACGCGGGTGTGCAGCACATCGCGCCCATCGAGGAGTTCCCGCCCGAGCGGTTCACGTTCCTCCAGCAGCTGATGGTCACGGCGCCGTTCCTGCTGATGCGCCACTGCCTGCCCTCGATGTACGAGCGCGGGTGGGGGCGTCTCGTCAACATCTCCAGCGTCCACGGGCTGCGCGCCAGCCCGAACAAGTCCGCCTACGTGGCCGCCAAGCACGCCCTGGAGGGGCTGTCCAAGGTGGCGGCGGTGGAGGGCGCCGCGCACGGCGTGACCAGCAACTGCGTGAATCCCGGCTACGTCCGCACCGACCTCGTCAGCAACCAGATCGAGGCGCAGGCCGCGTCGCGGGGGATCTCCCCGGACGAGGTCCTCGACGAGGTGTTCCTGCACCGCACCGCCGTCAAGCGGCTCATCGAGCCGGAGGAGGTGGCCGCTCTGGTGGTGTGGCTGTGCAAGGAGGAGGCCGGCTACCTCACCGGGGCGTCCCTGCCGGTCGACGGCGGCTGGACCGCCACCTGAACCACCCTTCCCCGTCCCCGTCAGCACAACGAAGTGGTGATCAACATGTTTTCACCGAAAACCTCGATCAAACGAGTGGTCGCCGCGAGCATGATCGGCACCACGGTCGAGTGGTACGACTTCTTCCTCTACGGCTCGGCCGCCGCGCTCGTCTTCAACACGCAGTTCTTCCCCGACAGCGACCCGCTCGTCGGGACGATGCTCGCCTTCGCGACCCTCGCCGTGGGCTTCATCGCGAGGCCCCTGGGTGGTCTCGTGTTCGGCCACTACGGCGACAAGGTCGGCCGTAAGAAGCTGCTCGTGCTCAGCCTCCTGATGATGGGCGGCGCGACCTTCGCCATGGGCCTTCTGCCCACCTACGCCACGATCGGGGTCGGCGCGCCGTTGCTGCTGGTGCTGCTGCGCCTGGTCCAGGGCTTCGCCGTCGGTGGCGAATGGGGTGGTGCCGTGCTCATCGTGTCCGAGCACGGCGACGACCGCAGGCGCGGATTCTGGGCGTCGTGGCCGCAGGCCGGTGTTCCCGCCGGCAACCTCCTCGCCACGGCGGTGCTGGCCATCCTCGCGGTCGTGCAGAGCGACGAGGCGTTCCTCTCGTGGGGCTGGCGCATCCCGTTCTTGCTGTCCGGCCTGCTGGTGCTGATCGGCATGTGGATCAGGCTTGCGGTCGAGGAGTCCCCGCTGTTCGTCGAGGCCGCCAAGAAGGCCGCGGAGCAGCCTGCCGCCGTGGAGAAGGCCCCGATCGTCGCGGTGTTCAAGAACAGCTGGCGTCAGGTGCTCATCGCCATGGGTGCCCGGTTCGCCGAGAACGTGTCGTACTACGTCATCACGGCGTTCGTGCTGGTCTACCTGACGACGCACCTCGAGCTGCCGAAGTCGCTCGGCCTGAACGCCGTGCTCGTCGGGTCCGCCATCCACTTCATCACGATCCCGATGTGGGGCTGGTTGTCCGACGTGATCGGCCGCCGGACCGTCTACCTGTTCGGCACCGTCACCATGCTCGTGTGGAGCTTCCTGTTCTTCCCGATGCTCGACGGGGCGACGCCGTTCACCACGATCGCGGCGGTGTCGATCGGTCTGTTCCTGCACGGCGCGATGTACGGGCCGCAGGCGGCGTTCTTCTCCGAGCTGTTCGGCACCAAGGTCCGCTACTCGGGCGCCTCGATCGGCTACCAGCTGGCCTCGATCGCGGCCGGTGGTGTCGCTCCGCTGATCGCGACGGCGTTGCTCGACGGGTACGGCACGAGCCTGCCCATCTCGATCTACGTGGCCGCCACCTGTGTGGTGACTTTCATCGCCGTCTACTTCGCGAAGGAGACCCGTGGTACCTCGCTCGCCGACACCGATCGCGAGCCTTCGGTGGCAGCATGAGCTGGTGACCGAGACACGTCCGGAGTACGCGACGGACGCCCGGCGACTGCTGGAACTGCTGTCCGCGGGCGCGAGCAGTGACGAACTCGCTCGTGTGCCCGCGGACAGCGGCACGATGCAGCTCGCTATGCAGATCCGGCGGACGCTCGACGCGCACAGCCGACGCGAAGCCGAGCTGACCGCGCTGTTCGCCACGGCGAGCGACCTGGCGAGGTTGCGGGATCTCGACGCGGTGCTGCGTTCGATCGTCCGCCGGGCCCGCATGCTGTTGGGGGCGGACGTCTCGTACCTCACGCTGAACGACCACTCCGACGACGGCAGCACGTACATGCGGGTGACGGACGGCTCGGCGTCTGCGATGTTCCAGCAGCTCCGGCTCGGTGTGGGGGAAGGGCTGGGCGGTCTGGTGGCCCAGACCGCCCGCCCGTACGCCACCCGCGACTACCCGAGCGACGAGCGGTTCGACCACACGGGCGCGATCGACGACGCGGTGAACGACGAGGGTCTGGTCGCGATCCTGGGAGTGCCGCTGTCGCTCGGGGAGCACGTGATCGGCGTGTTGTTCGCCTCGGAACGCCGACCGCGGTCCTTCTCCCCGGACGAGGTGGCGTTGCTGTCGTCGTTCGCCGACCACGCCGCGATCGCCATCGACAACGCGCGGCTGATCGAGGAGAGCACGGCCGCGCTCGCGGAATTGGGTGAGGCGAACAAGAAGATCAAGGCTCACCACGAGAGCCTCGCGCGAGCGCAGGACGCGCACGACCGGTTGACCCAGCTGGTGCTGGGTGGGGCGGACGTCCCCGAGGTGGCGGCGGCGGTGGCGTCGGTGCTCGGCGGTGGGATCGTGGTGCGCGATGCCGAGGGCGCGGAGCTCGGCCGCGCGGGGACGGGGCGGACCACCTCCGCGTCGGTCGCGTCCCGAGCGCTCTCCCGGGCACTCGCCGCCTCGCGTGCGGCGGGGAAGGCCATCGCCGACGGTGACGAGTGGGTGTGCGCGGTGATGGCCGGGCCCCAGTTGCTCGGCAGCATCACCCTCACCGGCCGTCCCGATCTGGGCGACGCCGACCGCCGGTTGTTCGAACGGTCCAGTGTGGTGGCCGCGCTGCTGTTGCTGCTGCGTCGCTCGGCCGCCGAGGCGGAGGACCGGGTGCGGGGTGAACTCGTGGCCGACCTGCTCACAGCGCCCGAACGGGACCCGCAGACCCTGCTCGACCGGGGTCGCAGGCTGGGTGTGGACCTGAGCGCTCCCCACGCCGTGCTGACCCTGCACGCCGAGGGCGTGTCCCGGGCGCGGTTGACGACCGTGGCGGCCCGTCGGGCAGCACTCGCCGGCGTGTTCGCCGAGCAGGTCGTGATGCTGGTCGACACGGACAAGCCCGGCGAGCTCGCGCGGCGGACGGCCTCCGAGCTCAGCGCCGCGCTGGGCTGCCGGGTCACGGTCGGCGCCGCGGGACCGGCGTCGGGACCCGCGGAGCTGGCCCGTGCGCACGCCGAGTCGGTGCGGTGTGTCCGCGCGCTGCTGGCTCTGGGCAGGCAGGGGCACGGCGCGGCTCCCGAGGACCTGGGTTTCGTGGGCCTGGTGCTCGGCGACCGTGCCGACGTCGAGGCGTTCGTGCGGAGCACCCTCGGCCCGGTGCTCGACTACGACGCCGCCCGCGGGACCGAGTTGCTGCGGACGTTGCGTGCCTACTTCGCCGCGGGAGGAAACCTCACCCGCGCCAAGGACGAGCTCCACGTGCACGTCAACACGGTCGCCCAGCGGCTGGAGCGCATCGGGTCGCTGCTCGGAGCGGACTGGCAGCAGCCCGACCGGGCGCTCGAACTGCAACTGGCGCTGCGCCTGCACACGCTCTCGACCTGACCCGGCGTCGGCCGCTCGTTCAGCGTTCGGCGGGGTGCCGGGCCAGCAGGTGGTCGAGGAACTCGCGGGTGTGGCGGGCGGCGCGGTCGGCGTCCCTCGCCGCGATCGCGTCGACGACACTGCGGTGGTCGGCGGGCTCGGGTTCGTGCGCGTCGGCGCGGCAGGTGGTGGCCACGCTCGACGCCACCACCTCGGTCAGCCCGCGACAGAGTTCGCTGAGCACGTCGTTGTGCGCGGCCTTCGCGACAGCCAGGTGGAAGGCGGCGTCCGTGCGGGCGAAGGCGTCCAGGTCACCCTGTGACCACAGCGCGTCGCGCTCGTCGAGAAGCCGTCGCAGCACGGCCAGGTCGTCGTCGGTGCGCTCGGTGGCGGCCAGTCGGGCCGCCTCGACCTCGAGCAGGCGACGGACGTGCAACGCCTCCCGCAGCCGTGATGCGCAGAGCCGCCGCAGCGCACCGGACACCTCGCTGGTGGCTCGGACGTAGGTGCCCTGGCCCTGCCGCACGTCGAGCAGACCGCTGTGGGCGAGCGCGCGGACGGCCTCGCGTACGGTGTTGCGGCCCACGTCGAGACTGGCGGCCAGCTCGGGTTCGGTGGGTATCCGGTCCCCGATCGCCCATTCGCCCTGTCGTACCGCGTCGCGCAACTGCTCGATGACTTGGTCGACGAGTCCGGTCCGCCGGGTGGAGGACAACGGCACCGTGGACATCCTTTCAGCCGGTCATCCTACGAATTTGTTACGGTACCGGACATGCCGATCGAGCGCGAGGCGTCCGTGCGGGACGTGACCGGGGCGAGCCCGTCGGACGGCCCGGCGCCACGCGCGCTCGCGGGTCTGCTGCTGGCGGTCGCCGTCGTCCTGGCCGCGGCCAACCTGCGACCCGCCATCACCTCGG
Source organism: Saccharomonospora azurea NA-128 (assembly GCF_000231055.2). Lineage (GTDB taxonomy): Bacteria > Actinomycetota > Actinomycetes > Mycobacteriales > Pseudonocardiaceae > Saccharomonospora > Saccharomonospora azurea. The sequence goes on from NZ_CM001466.1 coordinate 4,048,951, forward strand.
TGGGCTCGGTGCTCGACGAGATGCGCGACGGCCTCGGCGCGTCCGACACGTGGGCGGGAGCCCTGACGACGTTGCCGGGACTGTGCTTCGCGGTGGCGGGACTCGCCGCGCCCCGGCTCGCGCGGCGGATCGGGCTGCGGGCCGCCGTCGCGGCGGCGCTGCTGGTGCTGAGCGTGGGGTTGGTCCTGCGGGTGCTCGACGGGCCCGCCGTGGTGCTCGGCGGCACGCTCGTGGCGTGCACCGGGATCGCCCTGGCCAACGTCCTGATCCCGGTGGTGGTCAAGGCGTCGTTCGCCGCCCGCGTGGGTCTGATGACGGGCATCTACACCGCCGCGCTCCAGGCGGGTGGCGCGCTGGGTTCGGCGGTGACTCCTCCGCTGGAGCCCGCGCTCGGAGGCTGGCGTGGTGCCCTGGCGAGCTGGGCCGTGCTCGCGGCGGTGGCTCTCCTGGTGTGGCTCGTCGCGACGGCCCGTCGATCGGCTTCCGCGTCGGCCTTCGGGTCTGGACCGAAGGATTCCGACGGTGACATGGCTGACACAGCTGACACGACCGACACGACCGACACGGCTCACCGGTCGTTGCTGCGGGTGCCGCTGGCGTGGCTGGTCACCGGGTTCTTCGGGTGCCAGGCCTGCCTGGCCTACGTCGTCATGGGCTGGCTGCCCCAGGTGCTCATGGACGCGGGTGTCAGTCGGGGCGACGCCGGTCTGTTGCTGGGTCTGATCTCGCTGCTCGGGTTGCCCGTGAGCCTCACGATCCCGGCTCTGGCCGCCCGGCGAGGCAGCCAGAGCGGCTGGATCGTCACGCTCGGTTCGTTCGGTATCGCGGCCGTCCTCGGCCTGATGTTGGCGCCGTCGGCCTCGCCACTGCTCTGGTGCGTGTTGATGGGCCTCGGGATGAGCGTGTTCTCCCTCGCCCTGACCACGATCGCGTTGAGGGCGAGGAACAGTGCGGACACCGCCGCGCTGTCCGGGATGGCCCAGGGGCTGGGCTACCTGTTGGCGGCGGCGGGTCCGTTCCTGTTCGGCCTGCTGCACGACGTGACGGGAGACTGGACCGTGCCGTTCGTCTTCCTGCTCGTCGTGGTGCTGGCGCAACTCGTGTTCGGCTACCTGGCCGGGCGGCCGCGGTACGTGTGACGGCTCAGCCGTCGAGGGGCAGCGCGAGCAGTGCGTTCTCGATCAGTTCGGGCATCGCCGGGTGGATCCAGTACTGCCCGCGGGCCATCGTCCGCGCGTCGAGTCCGAAGCTCATGGCCTGGATCAGCGGCTGGATCAGCGTGGGCGCCTGCGCCCCGATGATGTGCGCGCCGAGGAGCTGACCGGTGGTCGGGTCGGCGAGCAGCTTGGCGAACCCGGTGGTGTCCTCCATCGCCCAGCCGTAGGCGATGCCGCCGTACTCCTGCGTCGCGGTCACGTACGGCACACCGCGGGCGGCGGCGTCGCGTTCGGTGAGGCCCACCGACGCGATCTGGGGCGAGGTGAACACGGCGTGCGGCACGAAGCGGTGGTCCGAGGCCACCGGGTCGTCGGGGTGGAGCAGGTTGTGCTGCACCACGCGCGCCTCGTGGTTGGCGACGTGCTTGAGCTCGTACGGCGACGACAGGTCGCCGAGCGCGTAGATGCCCTCCACCTCGGTGCGCTGGTACTCGTCCACGACGACGTGCCCGCTGGGCAGCGTGGAGAGTCCGGTGGCCGCCACGTCGAGGATGTCGGAGTTGGGGGTGCGGCCGGTGGCGACGAGCAGCAGGTCGCCGTCGACGGTCTCGGCGCCGCCGGGGCCTTCGAGATCGAGCGCCACGCCGCCGTCGGTGGTGTGGCGGGCCTTGACGGTGCGGCGGTTCAGCCGCACGTCGAACCGCTGCGACGCGAGTTCGGTGAACCGGCGGCTGATGTCGTCGTCCTCGTTGCGCAGCAGGGCGCCCGAGCGCGCGACGACGGTGACCTCCACGCCGAACGACGCGAACACGTGGGCGAACTCGGCGGCGACGAAGCCGCTGCCGAGGATCACCGCTCGGCGCGGCAGGTCGTCGATGCGCATGACCGTGTCGGAGGTGTGGTAGTCGATGTCGGCGAGGCCGGGGACGTCGGGCACGACCGCGCGGCCGCCCGCGGCGAGCACGAACTGGTCGGCCGTGAGCGTCTCCTCACCGTCGGCCAGCCGCACGGTGAGTTCCTTGTGCCCGGTGAAGCGGGCCTCTCCCTCGTACACGGTGACGCCCGCGTTGTCCTCGTGTTCGATGCGGTAGCGTCGCCCGCCCTCGGCGATGGCGTCGATCCGGCCGAACACCCGGTCGCGGATCTCGCGCCACCGCACGCTGCGCAGCTCCAGGTCGACCCCGAGTCCGGCAGCGCTCGCCGGGGTGGAGGCCAGATCGGCGGGGTGGACGAGCATCTTCGTCGGGATGCAGCCCACGTTCAGGCACGTGCCCCCGAACACCCCCTTCTCCACGATGGCGACCTTCCGGTCGGCGAAGCGGGGGTCGAGGATCGAGTTGCCCGATCCCGTCCCGACGATGACGAGGTCGTAGTGCGGCACGGCGGCACCTTTCGCGATCAGAACGAGAGCGTGGGGTCTCGACCACGCACACTGTGCTCGAACGGGGTCCTCGCCCGCATTGTTCCCGTTCCAGGGTGTGACGGGAAGCGGCCGGTCCGGCGCTGGACCGGCCCCGCAGCCGCACTGGTGACCCGGTCACCGTCCCCTGAGCGACCCCCGAGCGACACCTCAGCGGCACCGCCTCTTCCCGGTGCCCGCGCGGCCCGAACGAGGTAACCACTCCTTTCAGTGACAGCGAGTGATGCCGTTTCGACTTAGGGTTGTGAGGTCCGGCAGGAGGGGAGAGACCAGCGTGTTCACGAAGACCAGGCGTCGACTCGGAGTGGCCATGATCGCCCTGGCGGGCGCGATGTGCGCGTCAGCGGGGCACGCCGTCGGGATGCAGCCCATCGTCGGCGGTGAGTCCGCGGCCATCGACGACTACCCGTACGCCGCCTACCTGGTCGACGCCAGGGGCAACCAGTACTGCGGTGCGACGGTGTTGTCGTCCACTCAGGTTCTGACCGCGGCGCACTGTGCTCTCGCCATCCGGGAGTCCGACCTCGGCGTCGTCGTGGGGCGCGAGCGCGTCGCCTCGAACGCGGGCCAGAAGGTCGGCGTCTCCGACGTCTGGGTCGCGCCCGGCTACCGCGACCCGCTCTCGGGCGACGACATCGCCGTGCTGACACTGTCCGAGTCGGTGTCCGCGCCCGCGGCGCGGCTGCCGCGCAGCTCCGACGACCACCTCTACCGCGCGGGCACCATGGCGACGGTCGTGGGCTGGGGCAGGCTGTTCGAGAACGGGCCGAAGCCCGGAGCGCTGCGTGCCGCCGACGTGCCCCTGGTGTCCGACAGCGAGTGCGCCGACGTGTTCTCCTCGTTCGACGCCGACACCATGGTGTGCGCCGGGTGGGACGAGGGCGGCATCGACGCCTGTCAGGGTGATTCCGGTGGCCCGCTGCTCGTCGACGGCACGGTGATCGGCATCGTGTCGTGGGGCGACGGCTGTGCCGAGCCCGGCGTCCCCGGCGTCTACACGCGGGTGTCGACCTACAGCGACGATCTCAGGAGCGACCTGGTACGCAGTACGGGTGACTGATGTTCGTCCCGACAGCCTGACCGTCGTCGTCCGTTCCGGCACCGAGCTGAGCGCTCCCGAGCTCTATGCGATGTTGCGGTTACGCGTGGACGTCTTCGTCGTCGAACAAGAGTGCCCGTACCCGGAGATCGACGGTAAGGACCTGCTCGACGGCACCCGCCACGTGTGGGCGGCCACGGACGACGGTCGCGTCGCGGGATGTCTGCGGGTGCTCGACGAGGACCACGGGGTGCAGCGCATCGGCAGGGTGTGCACGGCCGGGTTCGCGCGGGGAACCGGCGCCGGGGCTCTGCTCATGAGGACGGCGGTGGACCTCGTCGGGGATGCCGAGAGCGTGCTCGACGCCCAGACGTACGCGACCGGGTTCTACGCGCGGTTCGGCTTCCGGCCCGAGGGCGAGGAGTTCCTCGAGGACGGCATCCCGCATATCAGGATGCGGCGAAGCTGAGGCGCTGAAGGCTCAGTGACGTGCCTGTGGCGGTGCGTTGTCGGTGATGACGGCCACGGCGCGGTCGACGTCGGACTCGGAGAGATCCGCCCGGGCGGTCAGCCGCAGGCGGGACACACCGTCCGGTACCGACGGTGGCCGGAAGCAGCCGACGCGGACACCGTTCTCGGCACACCGCGTCGCCCACGCGACGGCTTCGTCCGGCCCGGGCGCACGCACCGACACCACCGCTCCGTCGGGAGTGCTCACCGAGAACCCCGCCTCGGCCAGCCGGGTGGAGAGATCCGTCGCGCGCGTCCGGACTCGCTCGGCGAGCTCCGGTTCGTCGCGCAGTGCGCGGAGGGCGGCGAGCGCGGCCGCCGCGCTGGCCGGGGCGAGCGCGGTGTCGAAGATGAAGCTGCGCGCCGTGTCGACCAGGTGCTTGATCACCCGTCGTGGGCCGACGACGGCGCCGCCCTGCGCCCCCAGTGACTTCGACAGGGTCACGGTGGTGACGACGTCGGGTGCGCCCGCGAGACCGGCGGCGTGCACGGCGCCACGGCCGCCGTCTCCCAGGACGCCGAGGCCGTGGGCGTCGTCGACGAGCAGCGCGGCCGAGTGCCGCCGACACACCGCCGACAGCTCCTCCAACGGCGCGAGGTCGCCGTCCACGGAGAACACCGAGTCGGTGACCACCAGCGCCCGCTCCTTACGCCGGGTCTTGAGCGCGTGTTCCACGGCGGCCGGATCGTTGTGGGCCACGGCGGCGACGTCCGCGCGGGACAGGCGGCAGCCCTCGATCAGGGAGGCGTGGATGTACTTGTCGGTGACGATGGCCGCGTCCCGGCCGCTCAACGCGGTCACGGCGCCGAGGTTGGCGGCGAAACCGGAGGAGAACACGAGCGCGGCCTGAGCGCCGCAGAACCGGGCGAGCTCGTACTCCAGCTCGGCGTGGACCTCCGTCGACCCGGTGACCAGCCGCGATCCCGTCGCTCCCGCGCCCCACTTCAGGGCCGCTGCCGCCGAGGCCCCCGCCACCCGCTTGTCACGGGCGAGCCCGAGGTAGTCGTTGCCCGCGAGGTCGAGCTGGGTCGCCACGGCGGTGCGTGGGATCAGTGTCCGGACCAGGCCTTCCTCGGCCCGCTGTGCCGCGGCGTCGTCGAGCCAGTCGAACACGTGCTCCGGAGGGAGCGCTGCCGTACGAGTGGAACCGGAGGTGTTCACGCTGGCAGTCTTGCACCGGAAGGGTAGGAGGGAGGAACAGGGTGAGCGACGACGCGCGGCAGCTCTCGCCGATGCCCACCGACTGGAACCGGGCTCTGGCGGTGGTGGCCCATCCCGACGACATGGAGTACGGCGCCGCGGGAGCGGTCGCCGCGTGGACCGACGCGGGGCGCGAGGTGGCGTACCTGCTGGCCACCCGAGGGGAGGCCGGGATCGACGACATGCCCCCGGACGAGGCCGCGGTCGTGCGCGAACGGGAGCAGATCGCCAGTGCCGCCGTGGTGGGAGTCGAGCAGGTGGCGTTCCTCGACCACCCCGACGGGGTGCTCGAATACGGTCTCGACCTCCGCCGGGACATCGCGGCGGCGATCCGCCGGTACAGGCCGGAGCTCGTGGTGATGACCAATCACCACGACAGCTGGCCGGGTGGTGGTCTCAACATGGCCGACCATCGTGTCGCCGGCCAGGCGACTCTCGACGCGGTGCGGGACGCGGCCAACCGGTGGGTGTTCCGCGATCTCCTCACCGAGGGACTGCAGCCGTGGTCGGGCGTGCGCTGGGTCGCGGTCGCGTCCTCACCGAAATCCACGCACGCGGTCGACATCACTGCCATGTTCGACCGCGCCGTGGAGTCGCTCCACTGCCATCGCGCCTACCTGCAAGGCCTCGGGCAGACGGAGGAGGACGCGCGCCGGTTCCTCCGGGAGATCGCCGTGGCGAGCGGCCGCCGGTTCGGCGGCGTGCTCGCCACGGAGTTCGAACTCATCTCCCTGTGAAGGCTCCCCGGGTCAGGCGGCGGCGTTGCGCCGGCCACCGGAGCCGCGCCGCGGCCCGCGTCCCCGCTGGGACTGGGGACGGCGGCCCGGACCGTTCGCCCGGGTGGGGCGGGGCGGGCGCACGCGCTCGACCACGGGAATGCCGCTGGGCGTGCGCGCGCCGGTGATCTGCGCGAGCGTCGGGTCGCCCGGCCGCACGGTGGCGGACTGCGGACGCACACCGGCCTGGTCGGTCATGCGCCGCACCGTGCGGCGCTGGTCCCGCGTGACGAGTGTCACGACGGTGCCGGACGCGCCCGCTCGCGCGGTCCGGCCCGCGCGGTGCAGGTAGTCCTTGTGGTCGGCGGCCGGGTCGACGTGGAGGACGAGGCTCACGTCGTCGACGTGGATGCCGCGCGCCGCGACGTCGGTGGCCACGAGCACCGGCACGCGCCCGCTGCGGAAGTCGTCGAGCGTGCGGTTGCGCTGCCCCTGCGTCTTGCCGCCGTGCAGAGCGCCCGCGTGGACGCCGCTGGCCCGCAGGCGGGTGGTGAGCCGGTCGACGTGGTGCTTGGTGCGCACGAAAAGGATCGTGCGTCCCTCCCGGGCGGCGATCTCCGTGACGACGGCCTGCTTGTCGCGGTGCTCGACCTGCAGGAGGTAGTGGTCCATCGTGTCGACACTCGCGGTGGCGGGCGCGACCGAGTGCGTGACCGGGTCGGTGAGGTAGGCGCGCACGAGGTTCTCGACGGCGCCGTCGAGCGTGGCCGAGAACAGCAGGCGCTGCCCGTCGCGCGGCGTCAGATCGAGGATCTCGCGCACCTGCGGCAGGAAGCCCATGTCGGCCATCTGGTCGGCCTCGTCCAGCGCCACCATCTCGATGCCGTCGAGGACGCAGGTGCCCTGCCGCACGTGGTCGGAGAGCCGGCCGGGCGTGGCGATGAGCAGGTCGACACCACGGGCGAGCGCGTCCACCTGGCGCTGCATCGACATGCCGCCGACCGCGGTACGGCACCACAGGCCCGCGGCCTTGGCCAGCGGGATGAGGGCGTCGGCGACCTGCATGGCGAGCTCGCGGGTGGGGACGAGGACGAGTGCCCTCGGTCGGCGCGCGGTGGCCTTGCCACCGTGCAGACGCGACAGCAGAGCGAGGCCGAAGGCGAGCGTCTTGCCCGATCCGGTCTGGGCTCGACCGAGCACGTCACGGCCGGCGAGGGCGTCGGGCAGCGTGGCCGCCTGGATGGGGAACGGTGCGTCCATCCCGGCCTTCTGGAGGGCGCGGTGGAGCGGCTGGGGAAGGTTCAGCTCGGCGAAGGTGCTCACCGGGGTCGTCGAATCTGCTGTCGCTAGGGTCTGAGTCACTGATGCCTCTCGGACGTGGCGCGTCACAAGGAGGCCCTCCTGCCCGATTCAGGGCAGCCGCGACACAGCGGTGGGCGTGACCAAGGACGAACCCGGCGCACGGACGCGCCGTTGATGGGATGAATCGCACCGCGAACGGGCCCTGCCGGGCGGACGGTGCATGACGAGTCTACCCGAGACGACGAATCCCGCTGGCGGCCGCCGACGTGTCCCGAGTCGCTTGCGTCCGCCGCGGGCGTGCCGCCAGGCTGACGGCCATGCGAGTGATCGTGATCGGTTCGGGGATCGGCGGCGCGTCGTGCGCTTACCACCTGGTGCGGCGTGGGGTCGAGACCATCGTGGTCGACGCGGGGGACGCCGGGGCCGCGACTCCCGCGGGCGCGGGCATCGTGTCCCCGTGGACGTCGCGACACGTCGGCGCCGGTTTCGACCTGGCGGCGAGGGCGGGCGCGTACTACCGGACGCTCGTGCCGGCCCTGGCCGAGGACGGTGAGGCCGACGTCTCGTTCGAGATCGTCGGCGGGCTCGTGGCCTCGGACGACGACACCTACCTGTCCGCCGTGTCCGACCGCTTGTCGCAGCGGGCTCGGCAGTGGCCCGAGCTGGGGGAGGTGCGCAGGCTCGACGCGGCGCAGGCGCGGGAGCTGTTCCCGCCGCTCGCGGACGGGCTCGG
>NZ_CM001466.1:4057128-4096044 GCF_000231055.2 Saccharomonospora azurea NA-128
GGACGGCCGGGTGCTGCGAGCGGCGTTGCTGCGGGCCGCGCAGCGGCGTGGCCTGCGTCGGTCGAGCGGGCGGGCTCGGCTCGTGGTCGAGGGCGGGACGGTCCGGGGCGTCGTGGTCGACGGCGAGCGGATCGACGCCGACGCCGTGGTCGTCTCGGCCGGAGCCTGGACCCCCGACGTGCTCGCACCGCTGGACGCGGGGGTGGAGATCGCACCGCAACGCGGGCAGATCAGCCACTTCACGCTGCCCGGCACGGACACCACGGCGTGGCCGGTGGTGCTGCCACCGACGGGCCACTACCTGTTGGCCTTCCCCGGCTCCCGGGTCGTGGCGGGCGCCACCCGCGAGACGGGAGCGGGCTTCGACCACCGGGTCACGGTGGAGGGGCAGCGTGAGGTGCTGGACCACGCTCTGCGGGTCGCGCCCGGGCTGGGCACGGCGACGTTGGCCGAGACGCGGGTCGGTTTCCGGCCCGCCACCCCGGACGGTGCCCCGGTCGTCGGCTCGCTCGACGGGCATCCCGAGGTGGTGCTCGCGACCGGGTTCGGGGCCGGGGGACTCACCGTGGCGCCGTTAGCGGGACGGCTCGCGGCGCAGGCGGTGGTGGGTGAGGAGCCGGAGGTACCGCTCGACGAGGTGAGTCCCCAGCGGTTCACGCCTCGGTGACGATCTCCAGCGCGGTCTTTCCCGTCTGCTCGCACCGCAGACCCGCCGCGGCGGCGGCCGCGACGACGTCGTCGACGTCGGCGGGCTCGCTCGCGGTGGTGGCGAGCGCGGCGGCGAGCCTGCCCTTGTGTGCCTTGTTGTGGTGGCTGACCGTCTTTCGCCGACCGTGCGCGTCCTCGGTGACGACGCGCACGGTGATCGCACCGGGAACACGGGCGAGTGCGGCGTAGGGACCCGAGCGCAGGTCCACCACGAGGTCGTCGACCTCCGCCAGCACCGGTTCCAGGACGGGACGCCACACCGAGCGCAGCGAGCCCAGACCGGGCACGGTGGACCCGCCCGACAACCGGTAGGCGGGGATCGCGTCGCCCGCCCGCACCACGCCGAAGAGAGCCGAGGCCACCGCGAGCCGCTCCCGTGCCCGCTCGCGCTGCGCACCGGTGAGCGACGGCGCGTCGAGCGCGTCGTAGAGCACTCCCGTGTACCGGAGCAGGGCCGGGGTCGTCGGTGACGACCACAGGCGCGCGTTGCGCTCCACCTCGCCGACCTGCCGCGGCGACAGATCCAACGCCGACAGGCTGGCGGGCACGTCCTGAGCCAGGTCCACGAGAGCGTCGGCCAGCTTGCGTCTCACCGGGTTCAGCGTCGGAAACGACAGCGCGTCGAGATCGAGGCACCGGCCGTCTCCGCCGTCGGCCTTGGTCTCCGAGGGAGGAAGCAACACGAGCACGGCGGCAGCCTAACGACGGCGGCGAGAGCGACGGGCACGCTGTCCCGCGTCGGTCCCGCGTCGAGGGCAAATCCCGGTTGCGATGGCAGGCGCGGTGCCGACTAGTCTTCGATGCACGCCTTCTCGCGGGCCGACCCGTGCCGAAAACGCCAAGGAGAACACCGTGATCACCAGGATGTCGTCGCTGTTCCTGCGCACCCTGCGTGAGGACCCGGCCGACGCCGAGGTGCCGAGCCACAAGCTGCTGGTCAGGGCCGGATACGTCCGGCGGGTCGCTCCGGGCGGGTTCACCTGGCTGCCACTCGGCCTGGCGGTGCTGCGCAACATCGAGGCGGTCGTCCGCGAGGAGATGAACGCGGTCGGCGCGCAGGAGATCCAGTTCCCGGCGCTGCTGCCGAAGGAGCCCTACGAGCAGACGGGTCGGTGGGAGGAGTACGGCCCCACGCTGTTCCGCCTCGTCGACCGCAAGGGCGCCGACTACCTCCTCGGCCCGACACACGAGGAGCTGTTCGCGCTCACCGTGAAGGGCGAGTACTCCTCGTACAAGGACTTCCCGGTCATCCTGTACCAGATCCAGACCAAGTACCGCGACGAGGCGCGTCCCCGCGCGGGCATCCTGCGCGGCCGCGAGTTCGTCATGAAGGACTCCTACTCCTTCGACCTGGACGACGAGGGGCTGGAGCGCTCCTACCAGCTCCACCGCGACGCGTACCTGAGGATCTTCGACCGCCTGGGGCTCGACTACGTCGTCGTCGCGGCCACGTCCGGTGCGATGGGCGGCTCGGCGTCGGAGGAGTTCCTGGCGGTCTCGCAGACCGGCGAGGACACGTACGTGCGGAGCACCGACTCCGACTTCGCCGCCAACGTCGAGGCCGTGGTCACGCCCGCCCCGCCGGAGCAGTCCGTGGAGGACAAGCCCGCCGCGCAGGTGCACCACACGCCAGGCACGCCCACCATCGAGACGCTGGTGGACTTCCTCAACAAGGCCGACCTGGGTCGCACCTTCACCGCCGCCGACACGCTGAAGAACGTCCTCGTGAAGACGCGGATGCCCGGCGAGAAGGAGTGGAAGCTCCTCGGCGTCGGTGTGCCGGGTGACCGCGAGGTGGACATGAAGCGCCTGGAGGCGTCCCTCGAACCCGCCGAGGTCGCGCTGCTGGAGGAGGCCGACTTCGCGGCCAACCCGTTCCTGGTCAAGGGCTACATCGGTCCCGGCGCGCTGCAGGCCAACGGCGTTCGCTACCTGGTCGACCCGCGCATCGTGAAGGGCACCGCCTGGGTGACGGGTGCGGACAAGGCCGACCACCACGTGGTGGACCTGGTGTGCGGTCGAGACTTCACGCCGGACGGTACGATCGAGGCCGCCGAGGTGCGCGAGGGCGACGCCTCACCCGACGGCAAGGGCACGCTGGTGACCGCGCGCGGCATCGAGATCGGCCACATCTTCCAGCTCGGCCGCAAGTACACCGACGTGTTCGAGGTGGACGCGCTGGGACCCGACTCCAAGCCGATCCGGATCACCATGGGCTCCTACGGCATCGGGGTCTCGCGGCTCGTGGCGGCCATCGCCGAGCAGCACCACGACGAACTCGGCCTGGTGTGGCCTCGCGAGGTGGCTCCCGCCGACGTGCACGTGGTCGTCGCGGGCAAGGACGAGAGCGTCTTCGAGGGCGGCGAGCGACTGGCGACCCAGCTGTCGGAGCGCGGTGTCCGGGTGTTGTTCGACGACCGCAAGGCCACGCCCGGGGTCAAGTTCGCCGACGCGGAGCTGATCGGGGTGCCGACCATCGTGGTCGTCGGCCGGGGCCTGGCCAAGGGCGTCGTCGAGGTCAAGGACCGCGCGACGGGCGAGCGCACCGAGGTCGGCGTCGATTCGGTCGTCGACCACCTGCTGGAGCTCGTCCGCGGGTAGTGTCCCGGCCCTGTGGGGTTTCTTCGCAGGCGCAGGGATCGGCAGGGCGGTTTCCCGGGCTACGAGGACAGGGCGGCGCTGAAGGGATTCGGTGGGTACGAGCCCGCCGAGCCGACACCGCCGACGTTCGGGGTGCCCGAACCGCCCCGTTCACCGGCCTCGCCGGGCCGGAGTCCGCACCCGGAGTCGACGGCGAGCGCGGGTTTCCGGCCACCCGACGACCCGCTGTGGCCCGAGGCGCCGGAGGTGCGCCTGCCCGAGCCGCGGCGTGAGCGGGTGCCGCTCCGCCGGCAGGCCTTCGGCTGCGGGTGCGTGGTCTTGGTGGGGGTGGGTGCCGTCGTCGCCGGTGTCCTGTCGTCCGGCGTGCGCGAGGTTTCGTCCGGCGGTGACCGGGTCGCCGCTCCCGTGGAGCCGATTCCCGAGACGCGCGTGGTGGTGCCCGCGGCGGTGGAGGGCTGGCAGCCCGTGGTGCACAGCGACGGCGCCTACGCCTACGACGTGCCGCCGTCGTGGCAGCCGGAGCCCGGTGCGATCCACGGCTGGGAATCCGAGCCCCGGCTCACGCTCGTGACCAGTGCCTTCGTCGGTGCCGGCTTCTGTGATCTCGACGAGGACGCCGAGCGCGGTGGCAGCGGCGTGACGACGGGTGCCGAGGACGCCGGAGATGCCGCCGAAGCGGCGGTCGAGGCGGTGGAGCGCCTCGCGCACCACGCCTACACGCCCGACGGCGGCGCGGCTCCCGAGGTCGAGGTGATCGAGCAGCGTTCCGTCGAGGTGACGGTCGGGGAACCGGGCAGGGCGGCGGAGCTCGCCGTCGCGGAGGTCACCGTGTCCGATCCCGACGGGCAGTGCCTTCCCGAGAAGGCGCTGGTCGGGGCGCTTGCGCTGGGGTCCGGCGAGTCGACGGTGGTCCTGCTCGCCTACGACGGTCAGGACGGTCCGGAAGCCACGTCCGAAGAGGATCTTGTCACGCTGTTGACGAGTCTGCGCACGGTGCCGGAGGACGAGCAGGAGACGACGGTCGTCACCCCCACCCGCTGACGCCCGGGACGGTTCAGCCCGCCAGGTACGACAGGCGCACGCGGCGCGTGGGGTTGTCGACGTTGGTGTCGACGAGACAGATCGACTGCCAGGTCCCGAGTGCCAGGGCGCCGTCCAGCACGGGCACCGTCGCGTACGGCGGCAGGAACGCCGGCAGGACGTGGTCCCGACCGTGGCCGGGACTGCCGTGCCGGTGGCGCCACCGGTCGTCTCTCGGCAGAAGGTCGTCGAGGGCGGCGAGCAGGTCGTCGTCGCTGCCCGCCCCCGTCTCGATCACGGCGAGCCCCGCGGTCGCGTGGGGAACCCAGACGTGCAGGAGGCCGTCGCGCGCCCCGCCCTCGGTGAGGAAGCGGCGGGCCTCGTCGGTGAGGTCGTGGACCACGGCCGTGGAGCCGGTCTTGACGTCGATCTCCGTCGAGTACATGCCTCAGACGGTAGTCCGTCCCGGTGGTCCTCGGCCGTCTGCGCTATGGCGTGGGTCACGTGCGGTGAATACCGTAGCGAGGAGAGCGGGATCGCCGCCGTCCCCGCCGCGAGGAGGCCGCCAGTGGTCGACACACCGACGTCCGTCCGGATCGGCGTCCCGGCCGAGACCGCGCCGGGGGAACGCAGGGTGGCGCTCGTGCCCACCCATGTCGAGCAGCTGGTGGCGCGGGGGCTTCGGGTGATCTGCGAGCCCGGCGCGGGTCTCGGGGCGTGGTACCGCGACGACGACTACCGCGCCGCGGGCGCCGAACTGGGTGAGCCCTGGGCCGCCGACATCGTCCTCACCGTCACCCCGCCCGGCCCGTCGCAGGTCGAACGGCTCGCCCCGGGCACAGTGCTGATCGGGTTCCTCGCGCCGGCCACCCAGGGCGAGCAGATCCAGGCCCTGCGCAAGGCGGGTGTCCACGCGTTCGCGGTGGAGGCCGTGCCCCGCATCTCCCGGGCACAGAGCATGGACGCGCTGTCGTCGCAGGCCAGCGTCGCCGGGTACCGGGCCGCACTGCTCGCCGCGGAGAAGCTCCCGCGCTTCCTTCCCATGCTCACGACGGCGGCGGGCACGGTGCCTCCCGCCTCGGTGCTCGTCCTCGGCGCCGGGGTCGCGGGGCTTCAGGCGCTGGCCACCGCGAAGCGGCTCGGCGCCAGAACGACCGGGTACGACGTCCGCCCCGAGGTGGCCGACCAGGTGCGGTCCGTGGGGGCGACGTGGCTCGACCTGGGGGTGACCGCGGAGGGCGAAGGCGGCTACGCGCGGGACCTCACGGCCGAGGAGCGGGCGTCGCAGCAACAACGGCTCACCGACGCCGTCTCCGACTACGACGCCGTCATCACCACCGCTGCGGTTCCGGGCGGTCGAGCACCCACCCTGGTGACCGCCGAGGCCGTGCGGGCCATGCGCCCGGGCAGCGTGGTGGTGGATCTGGCGGGGGAGTCGGGCGGCAACTGCGAACTCACCGTTCCCGGGGAGGAGACGGTGGTGCATGACGTGACGATCACGGCTCCGCTCAACCTGCCGTCGGAGTGCGCGGTGCACGCCAGCGACCTCTACTCCCGCAACCTCGTCGAGCTGCTCGGTCTCCTGCTCGACGACGAGGGCCGGCTCTCCCTCGACACCGACGACGAGATCGTCGCGAGCGCCCGTGTCACCGCGAAGGAGCCCGCCAGAGACGAGGAGGACGACTGAATGCTGGTCCAGAACCTGGCGGTGCTCGTGCTCGCGGGCTTCGTCGGCTTCATGGTGATCTCCAAGGTGCCCACGACGTTGCACACGCCGCTGATGTCCGGCACGAACGCGATCCACGGCATCGTGCTGCTCGGTGGCCTCGTCGTGCTCGGGTTGGGCACCGAGGGCGTGTTGAACAAGGTGCTGCTGGTGATCGCGATCGCGTTCGGCACGATCAACATCGTCGGCGGGTTCCTGGTGACCGACCGGATGCTCGGGATGTTCAAGCGCAGACCGGGTGGGCCCGGGGACTCCACTGACTCCACACCGTCGCGGGGAGCCCGCTCATGAGCACGGTCGCCGCCGTCGGCTACGTGATCGCGTTCTCGCTGTTCATCCTCGGACTCATGGGCCTCACGAGTCCGAGGACGGCGGTGCGGGGCAACTGGACCGCCGCGGCCGGGATGGGGGTCGCCATCCTGTCGACGCTGCTGTTGCCGGGCATGGGCAACTGGTGGCTGATCGTCCTCGGACTGGTGCTGGGAACGGTGGTGGGCGTTCCCGCGGCACGGCGAGTGAAGATGACCGCGATGCCGCAGATGGTGGCGCTGTTCAACGGCGTCGGCGGTGGCGCGGTGGCACTCATCGCGTGGGTGGAGTTCCGGGACACGTTCGGCTACCTCGGGCTCCCGCTGTACGTGGCCGTCGCGTCGCTGTTCGCCGCGATCATCGGTTCGGTGTCGTTCTGGGGCTCACTGGTCGCCTTCGGCAAGCTCCAGGCGTGGCTGCCTACGCGTCCGGTCACCATCGGTGTGCTGCACCGGCCGCTCACCCTCGTGGCTCTCGCCGCCGCGGGCGCCTACGCGATCGTGGTGATGACGGGCTCCACGTCGGAGTGGCTGGTCATCGGGGTCCTCGTGGCCTCGGCGTTCTTCGGTGTGCTGATGGTCCTGCCCATCGGCGGCGCCGACATGCCCGTGGTGATCTCGCTGCTCAACGCGGCGACCGGGTTGTCCGCGGCCGCGATGGGCCTGGCGCTCGACAACACCGCCCTGATCGTGGCGGGCATGCTCGTCGGTGCGTCCGGTTCGATCCTGACGAACCTCATGGCCAAGGCGATGAACCGGTCGCTTTTGGTGATCCTCGCGGGCGGGTTCGGCGGGACGGGCGGCCAGGTCACGGGGCGGGTGGACGATCGGCCCGTGCGGTCCACGAGCGCCTCCGACGCCGCCATCCAGCTCGCCTACGCCAACCGCGTCGTCGTGGTGCCCGGATACGGGATGGCCGTCGCCCAGGCCCAGCACGCCGTCCGCGAGATGGCCGATCTCCTGGAGGGCAAGGGCGTCGAGGTGAGCTACGCGGTGCATCCCGTGGCGGGCCGGATGCCCGGCCACATGAACGTCCTGCTCGCCGAGGCGAACGTGCCGTACGAGTCGCTCAAGGACCTCGACGAGAGCAACGCGCTGCTGCCCCAGGCGGACGTGGCTCTGGTGATCGGAGCCAACGACGTCGTCAATCCCGCCGCGCGGACCGACTCCAGCTCGCCGATCTACGGCATGCCCGTCCTCGACGTCGTGTCGAGCCGTTCGGTGATCGTGCTGAAGCGGTCGACGGGCGCGGGCTTCGCGGGCATCGACAACGAGCTGTTCGCCGACCCCAAGACCTCCATGCTCTTCGGCGATGCGAAGTCGTCGGTGTCCGAGGTGGTCTCCGAGCTGAAGGACCTCTAGGTCAGTTCTCCGGCGCGGAGAAGCGCACCTCGGGGATGGCGGGCGACCGAGTCGACGCGCGTGCCGCCGCGGCCGGGTCCGTGCGCTTGGTGCGCCTCCGGGTGGGGCGGGGTGCCTTGCGTGCCGCCGGTTGCGGCTTCGCGGGAGCGGCGGGCTCGGCGGCCTTGCGCGGCGAGCGCTTGGTCGCGGGCTTGGCTGCGGACTTGGGCCCGGGCTGCGCCACCGGGCGAGCGACCAGGACCGGGTTGCTCACCAGCCGAGGCCGAAGCTTGCGGCCACCCGTGCGGCGTCCGTGACTGACGTAGCGGTCGAGGAGCTCGCGAAGGTGGTCCGCGTGCTCGGCGGTGAGGTCGATCTCGTAGGCGACACCGTCAAGAGCGAACAACACGGTTTCGTGGGCGAGCTCCCCCGTGATGTCGTCCACCGTGTAAATCGCTGTGCTCCTGGCCAAGCGAACCTCCACCAGCCGCGTTGAACACTCTGCGTCGCCAAGGATAGCTGGCCCCCCACGGCCCCGGTTTGCGTAGTGAGCCGCGGTGCGGTGCGCTTCGGAGGTATGGCGATGGACACCGGGGAGAACACCGCGGAGCACACTGCGGAGAACACTGTGGACGAGTTGGGCGAGGACGTCGACGTCGTCGTGATCGGCGCTGGTCCGGTTGGCGAGAACGCCGCCGCGAGGGCGGTGCGCGGGGGGATGCGCACCGTGTTGGTGGAGCACGAGCGGCTCGGAGGCGAGTGCTCGTACTGGGCGTGTGTGCCGAGCAAGGCGCTGTTGCGTCCCGGCAACGCGGCGGCGGCGGCCCGGCGGGTGCCGGGGGTCCGGTGCGACGGTGAACTCGACGAGCACGCGGTGTTCGCGTGGCGGGACAAGCGCGTCTCGCACTGGGACGACGGCGGGCAGGTCGACTGGGCGGAGGGCGCCGGGATCACCGTCGTCCGCGGCCGCGCCCGGCTGTCCGGTCAGCGGGAGGTCACCGTGGACGGTGGTCCCGTGTTGCGCCCCACTCACGCCGTGGTCGTGTGCACCGGCAGCGTCCCGGTGACACCCGACGTGGAGGGCCTCGCCGACGTGCCGGTGTGGACGTCTCGGGACGCCACGTCCGCCTCGGCGGTGCCCGAATCGCTCGCCGTCCTGGGCGGTGGAGTGGTCGGGGTGGAGATGGCGCAGGCCTGGGCGCGCCTGGGGGCGAGCGTGGAGATCATCGCGCGCGGCGAGCGGCTCCTGCCGAGGATGCCCGCGTTCGCGGGCGAGGCGGTGGCCGAGGCGTTGCGGGCCGACGGCGTGCGCGTGCGGCTCGGGGCGAGTGCCCGGCGGGTCTCGGCGGACGGTGGCGGCGTGCGCGTCGATCTGGACGACGGCGAGTCCGTGACCGCGCAACGTCTGCTCGTGGCCACGGGGCGGAAGCCGGCGACCGGCGACCTCGGGCTCGACCGGGTGGGCCTCACCCCGGGACGAGCCCTCACCGTCGACGACACGGGCCTGGTGGCCGACGTCCCCGGCGGGTGGCTGTACGCGGCGGGCGACGTCACGGGCCGGGCCCTGGTGACCCATCAGGGCAAGTACGCCGCCCGCGTGGTCGGCGACGTGGTGGCGGCGCGCGCCCGGGGTGAGGAGGTGCGCGCGGAGGCGTGGAGCCACTACACGGCGACGGCGGACCACCATGCGGTCACGCAGGTGGTGTTCACGGACCCCGAGGTCGCGTCGGTCGGGTTGGTCGAGGCGGACAAGCCCTCGCATCGGGTCGTGGACCGCGACATCGACGTGGCGGGTGCGTCGTTGCACGCCGACGGCTACGAAGGCCGGGTACGGCTGGTCGTGGACTCCGAGCGGCAGGTCGTGGTCGGGGCGACGTTCGTCGGCCAGGACGTCGCCGAGCTGCTGCACGCGGCCACTGTCGCCATCGTCGGCGAGGTCCCGTTGCGCCGCCTCTGGCACGCGGTTCCGGCGTTTCCCACCGTCAGCGAGGTGTGGTTGCGGCTGCTGGAGGACTGCGGCCTCTGAACCGACGTCAGCGCAACGGCAGGTCGAGGGCCGCCTGCGCGACGCGGGAGGTCGAGTCCTCCGCCGGGGTCTCGTCCGCTCCGGCCTCCACCTGCGCGAGCACCGTGCGGACCGTCGCCCCGTCGCGCCGGGTCGTGTACGTGGCGCCTTCGAACGTGGGCACGGAATGAGCCCAACGCCCGGCCTCGGTGGCGATGTCGGTGAGCACACCCGTACCGGGGCCCGCGGCCAGCTCTTCGAACCGATCCGCCACCTCGGCGTCCGGGAACGTGACCGCGCCGACCGAGACGGACACCGTTCGACCGTCCACCGTGGTCGTGAAACTGCCCCGCAGGAGTTCGACGCAGCCGTGGTCGAGCAGGAACGCCTGCACGTCGCCCACCGCGTGGTGCGGTTCGCACCCGGTCGCGGCGTCCTTGGCCACGGGACTGAACGGCACGCCGCCGACGTCGACCGTCGCCACTCCTCCGGCGGATTCCTCGACGGAGGCCGGGGTCGGTGCCTCGCGCGAGCTCACGGTGAGGATCGTGATCGCGACGACCACGACGACCAGCAGGGCGGCGCCGGCGAGGGCGACCCGCCGTCGGGGGGAGTCGCGGTGCTGGTGCTGTGTTGCGGGGGAGGGCGACGCAGGTGGGATACGCACCGACCGTGCTGTCGGTGTGCCCGACGGCGGCGGCGTCGGCAGTTCGCCGGACGTCGGTTGTGTCGCGGCGAACCCCTCGGCCGACAGCGTGGCGTCGTCGAGATCCGTCGCGGTGGGAGCGAGGTCGCGCAGAACGGCTCGGGCCTGCGTCGTCGTCAGTGGACGCGCGGCGGCGGGAAGGGCGTCGGTCGCCTTCATGAACGCCGACGCCGTCGGGTAGAGGATGCGCACCGGTCCGGCGAGGTCGTCGGGCGGTTGTTCGACGGTCTCGACGTAGGGGCCGACCGCGATCACGACACCGACGGGGACCGTGGAGTCCACGGCGTGGATGCGGTCGGCGAAGCGTCCGGCGAGGGCGAGCGCGGCCAGACCCGGGTTGACGGTGGGGCGGGCGCTCGCGTCGCCACCTCCGTCGCCGTCCTGCCCGGGACGGACCAGCGGCCACCCGTCGGCCTTCCATTCCTGATGCAGGGGCGCGGTGAGGGTCATGGCGGGATCGGGCAGGTCGACCCCGACCACCACGAACACGCCTCGCGGCAACACGAGCACGGCGTCGACCTCGAGGTCCGACTCCGGTGGCGTCACCCCCAGCACCGCGACACCGCCCACGACGTTGCCACCCCGGCCGAGCGAGGTGAGCGCTGCGCGGATGTCGTCGGCGACCCGGGTGGGCCTCGCCGGGAACCGGACGACTCGCACGTGACCCTCCCTGACGCCTCGCTCGCTAAGCTTTATAGCGGACCCGTCACGCCCGTGCTGGGTGGCGTGCGCGCAATGTGACCGGCGTGGTGACGGCGATCACCGGAATGGCGGCTACCCGTTCGTTTTTCTTGCGGCTATTGCTTGGTGTGGACACGCGCGGTCTCTGCTGTCGGTAGAGCCCGAAAGCCCTGGAATGAGCACTCTGTCCAGTGGGACGGCTCAGTGGTGTGATTTCAGGGGCTTGTGTGGCCAAATGGGTGAGTCGCGTGCAGAATAACGAGGGAGTCGCCGCGGGTTGATTAATCCGCTTCACCGACGAGGTCGTAGGGGAAGACGCCCCTCGTCGAGTAGCGGAGGTAAGCAGTGAGCACTCGTGGCGTGGTGTACGTCCACTCGTCGCCGTCTGCGGTTTGCCCGCACGTCGAGTGGGCGATTTCCGGCGCGCTGGGAAGCCGGGTGGATTTGCGGTGGACTGCGCAGCCCGCCGCACCCGGACAACTGCGCGCGGAATGTGATTGGCGCGCGCCCGCCGGGACCGGTGGCAAGCTCGCCACCGCCCTCAAGGCGTGGCCCATGGTGCGCTTCGAGATCACGGAGGAGCCGAGCCCCGGCGTGGACGGGCAGCGGTTCTGCTACGCGCCCGGCCTCGGACTGTGGCACGCCCGCACGAGCGCCAACGGTGACATCGTGGTGGGGGAGGACCGGTTGCGGAGCCTGGTGTCCAAGAACCGGGCCGGTGAGCAGCTCGCCCACGAGCTGGACAAGATGCTGGGGTCGAGCTGGGACGAGGCACTCGAACCGTTCCGCCACGCGGGCGACGGTGCGCCGGTGACCTGGCTGCACCAGGTGGGTTGAACGGGACACGACGAAGGCCACCTCGATCGGCGTCGAGGTGGCCTTCGTCGTCTGCGATCGTGCGCGCTACGCCTTCGTGAACAGCAGGGCGGTGTTGTGACCGCCGAAGCCGAACGAGTTGCTGACGGCAGCCCCGAGATCGATCTTGCGCGGCTCACCGGACACGACGTCCAGCTCGACCTTCGGGTCCAGGTTCTCCAGGTTCAGCGTCGCGGGAACGATGCCGTGGTAGATCGACAGGATCGTCGCGATGCCCTCCACGGCGCCCGCACCGCCGACCAGGTGACCGAGTGCACCCTTCGGCGCCGTCACCACCGCGTGATCACCGATGGCCTTGCGGATCGCCGCGGCCTCACCGACGTCACCGACGACGGTGGACGTCGCGTGGGCGTTCACGTGGCCCACGTCCGAGGCCGACACACCCGCCATGCGCATGGCCTGCTGCATCGCGGCGATCTGGCCGATGCCCTCGGGGTGGTTCCCGGTGATGTGGTAGGCGTCCGACGTGAGGCCGTAGCCCCCCAGTCGTGCGTACACGCGGGCGCCCCGCGCGGCCGCCCGGTCGGCGCGTTCGAGCACCACCACGCCCGCGCCCTCACCGAGGACGAAGCCGTCGCGATCGGCGTCGAACGGCCGGGACGCGCTCTCGGGCTCGTCGTTGCGGGTGGACACGGTGCGGGCCTGCGCGAACCCGGCGATGGTGATCGGGGCGATGCAGGCCTCCGCACCACCCGCGACCACGACGTCGGCCCGACCGGACTGGATCATCTGGATCCCGTTCGCGATCCCCTCGGCGCCCGACGCGCACGCCGAGGCCGGGGAGTGCACCCCCGCCCGAGCCTTCAGATCGATCCCCACGTGCGCTGCCGGTCCGTTCGGCATCAGCATCGGCACCGTCAACGGCGACACCTTGCGGATGCCGTGCTGCTCCAGGAGGTCGTCCTGGTTGAGCAGCGTGACCGGGCCGCCGATTCCCGTGCCGATCGAGACGCCGAGCCGCTCGGGCTCGACGTCCTGCGACTCGTCGGTGGGCGGCTCGAAGCCGGCGTCCGCCCATGCCTCCCGTGCCGCGAGCAGTGCGACCTGCTCGCAACGGTCGAGCCTGCGGGCCTGCACGCGCGGGATCTTCTCCGTCGGCTCCTCGGCGAGCACGGCGCCGATCCTCACCGGAAGGTCGATCTCCCCGAGCCAGTCGGCGTCGAGCGCGCGGACGCCACTGCGGCCCGCGAGCAGGCCGTCCCAGGTCGAGGGGACGTCCGCACCCAGCGGTGTGGTGGCACCGAGCCCGGTGATCACGACGTCGATATTGCTCATTGGTGTCTCCCCGAGGTGTGTTGCGAGAAGCTCTACTTCGCGTTGGCCGCGACGTAGTCCACGGCGTCACCGACCGTCTTCAGGTTGGCCAGCTCGTCGTCCGGGATCTTCACGCCGAACTTGTCCTCGGCCTGCACGGCGATCTCGACCATGGACAGCGAGTCGATGTCGAGGTCGTCGACGAAGGACTTCTCCGCGCTGACGTCGTCGGCCGACACACCGGCGACCTCCTCGACGATCTCGCCGAGGCCGGCCAGGATCTCGTTCTTGTCTGCCACTGGGCTTCCTTTCTCGGTTTTGCTATTCGGGTCGCGACGGGTCTTGTGCCGTCGGCGTCTGTGGTGGCGCGGTGTCAGGGACAGATGAGCACTTGCCCCGCGTAGGACAGGCCTGCGCCGAATCCGACGGTCAGGACGACGTCGCCGGGCTTCACGGTGCCTGCGGCACGCATGTGGTCGAGCGCCATCGGGATGGACGCCGACGACGTGTTGCCCGAGTAACGGATGTCGTCGGCCACCACCATGTCGTCGCGGGCACCCTTGGCGCGCAGCCGCTTGGCGATGGCCTCGACGATGCGCAGGTTCGCCTGGTGCGGAATGAGCACGTCGATGTCCGAGAGTTCCAGCCCCGCCAGCTCCACGGCCCGCATCGCCACCGGCGCGATCTGCGTCGTGGCCCAGCGGAACACCGGCTGCCCTTCCTGGAAGATGTAGCGGTTGTCCCGCATGTAGATCACGTCCACCAGGTCGCCGGCGCTGCCCCACGCCACCGGGCCGATGCCCGGCTCGTCGGACGGGCCCACCAGGGCCGCGCCCGCGCCGTCGGCGAAGATGATCGCCGTGGACCGGTCGGTGGGGTCGACGACGTCGGTGAGCTTCTCCGCGCCGATGACGAGTACCTTCTTCGCGGACCCGGCGCGGACCAGGTCCGAGGCCACACCGAGGCCGTAGCAGAAGCCGGCGCACGCGGCGTTGAGGTCGAACGCGCCCGCGGCCTTCACGCCGATCCGGTCGGCGACCTGGGCGGCGGCGTTGGGGATCGGTGCGGGCATCGTGCAGTTCGGCACGATCACCGTGTCGACCTCGGACGGCGCGACACCCGCGTCGGCAAGCGCCTTCGCGCCCGCGGTGACGGCCATGTCGACCAGCCGTTCGTCCTCACCGGCGAACCGGCGCTCGATGATGCCGACGCGGTCGCGGATCCACTGGTCGCTGGTGTCCATGTGCTGCGACAGCTCGTCGTTGGTGACGACCCGGTCGGGCTGCGTGCTGCCGACACCCAGCACACGGCTGGCCTTCGCGCCCTGCGCGAGGGTGAGCGTCGGTCGAGTCATGCCAGCTCCTCCAGGTGCGCGGGGGTCTTCACGGCGAACGGGGTGGTGACGGTGCCCTTGAGCTCGCGCTTCACCAGCCCGGTCAACGTCCCCGCCGGGGGCAGCTCGACGGTCCGGTCGACGCCCAGCTCGGCCAACTCTCGCATCGTCAGGTCCCACCGCACCGGGCGGGTCACCTGGGAGACGAGCCTGTCGAGGTACTGCGCGCCGCTCGTGACCACGCGGCCGTCGGCGTTCGACAACAGCGGCCGCGTCGGGTCGGAGGGCGTGAGTTTGCCGGCGTGGGCGCGCAGGGCCTCCTCGGCCGCGGCCATGTACCTGGTGTGGAAGGCGCCCGCGACCTTGAGGCGCCGCACCTTGGTACCGGCCAGGGGTTCCGCCACGATCCGCTCGATCGCGTCGGTCGAACCCGAGGCCACGATCTGTCCGGCGCCGTTGCGGTTGGCGGCTTCCAGGTCGTGCTCGTGCAGCCAGGCCACCACCTCGTCGGGGTCGCCGAGCATCACGGCCGCCATGCTCGTCGGCTCGGCGGCGCACGCGGCGGCCATCTCGGCGCCGCGAACGGCCGCCAGCGCGACGGCGTCTCCGGCGGGCAGGACTCCGGCGATCGCGGCGGCGGCCAGCTCACCCACGGAGTGGCCCCCGACCGGACCGTCGGACGGCACGGTCGACGGAAGGTACTCGTAGGCGAGCAGCGACGTCGCGACGATGAGTGGCTGGGCGACCGCCGTGTCCTGGATCTCCTCGGCAGAGGCCTCGGTGCCGAGTCTGACGAGGTCGAGGTTGCTGGTCTCCGACCACTGCGCGAGGCGGTCGCGCGCTCCGGCGAGTTCGAGCCAGGGAGTGAGCATGCCGGGTTGCTGAGAACCCTGTCCGGGGCAGAGGAGAGCGGAGGTCACATCTGTAGGGAACACGGAACGTGGTGTGCGGGGGCATGCCTCCCAGTCACCAAGTACTTCGAATCACGTTGTGGAATCCCTACAAACAGCGACCGGATTCGGTGTGATGCGGGCGACGTTGTGCCGCCCCTCACTGTCGTGCTGGAGCCGTGGTCACCAGAGACCGCGTGAGCGGGCCAGGCGGCCCACGGTCAGGGCCGTCCGCAACACGAGCGCGTCCCGCGGATCGGCGGCGTTGCGGCCGGTGAGTTCGGTCGCCTTCTTCAGCCGGTAGCGCACCGTGTTGGGATGCACGAACAACTGGCGGGCGCACGTTTCGAGCACACCGCCGGTCTCCAGGTAGGTCTCGATGGTCTCCAGCAGCGCGGGCCCGGCGTTCTCCAGGGGGCGCGCGATCTCGTCCATCAGCACGCGTTCGGCCTCGGCGTCGCCCGCGAGTGCTCGTTCGGGCAGGAGGTCGATGGACCGCGTGGGACGGGGTGCGGAGGGCCAGCCGACCACGGCCCGCAGTCCCGACAGTGCCTCGGCCGCGCTGCGGTGGGCCTCGGCGAGGCTGCTCACCGTGGGACCCGCGACGACCGGTCCCTCGGCGAACGCCGTGGACAGGACGGGCAGGACGTCCTCCGCCTTCGCGGTACCCGTCGTGGGGCCCGCGACCACCACGACCAGGCGCGAGCCCTGCACGCCGAGCAGCACGGGCCTGCCCACGCGGGCGGCCTTGCTGCGCACCTCGAAGACGACCGAGGGCGGATCGTCGGACGGCGGATTGCCCACGAGGACGGTGGCGTCGGCGGCCGGGTCCCACCCCAGTGCGGCGGCCCGGGACAGGACCGACTCCTCCGCGTCACCCCGAACGACGCCGTCGACCACGAGGGCTTCGAGTCGCGCGTCCCACGCGCCCCGAGCCTCGGCCGCCGCGGCGTAGGAGTTGGCCGCGGCGAACGCGATCTCCCGCCCGTACCGCAGGATGCCCTCGGTCAACACGGCTCGCTCGGCCGCGTCCGCCGCGAAGCGGGGGAGCTGCTCCTCGAAGACGTCGAGTGCGAGGCGCACGAGCTCCACCGTCTGACGGAGGCTGACCCAGCGGGACAGCTCCCTCGGCGCCGAACGGAACGCCTCGGTGGTGAGCTTGAGGGCCTCCTGCGAGTCGCGCATCCAGCGCACGAATCCGGCGGCACCGGCCTGGGTGATGAGCAGGACGCTGGCGCGTTGGTCGGCGGGCAGTCGGCCGAACCAGGACAGGCGTTCCTCGATGGCGGCGACGCTGGCCTTGGCGAGCCGCCCGGACGCCCGTTCGAGCGCGCGCAGCGTGGCTTCGGACAGCCCGTGCCGAGGCAGCGCGGGTTCGTGGTCGGACAGAGCCGGAGACGGTTCAGTGGACATGCTGGTGCCGAATCCTACGCGGGACGTCTCGGACGCTGGGGTCGCACGGTCCGGCAGCGTCGCCACCGCGAGGGCTGAAACGAGATCGCCCGACGCGCCGTGTTCCGTCGCGTCGGGCGATCTCACTTCCCCGGTCCCCACCGGTGTCCCCACTATGAAGTGCGAGATCACGACCCGCCACCGGACTCACCCGATCGTGAGTACCGGCGACAGGTCGCTCTCCGGTCCACAGAGGACATTCCTGGACATCCATGGACACCGATGGACACCGAACGGACTACGTCACGCCACGCCGGAGTCCGACGTCTGCGGGCCCGCGGCCATGACGTCGTGGATCTGGTACTTCCGGGCGGCCTCCACGACCCGGTCCTGCGGCACCTCGCCACCGCGGGCGAGCATCGCGAGCACACCGACCGTGATCGACTCCGCGTCGACGAGGAAGTGGCGACGGGCCGCGGGACGCGTGTCGGAGAACCCGAACCCGTCCGTACCCAGCGTGAGCATGTCGGTGGGCACCCACGGGCGGATCAGGTCCGGCACCGCGCGCATCCAGTCCGACACCGCCACGACCGGTCCCTCGGCGTCCGACAACGCCTCGGTGACGTACGGCGTCCGCGGCGCGTCGGCGGGGTGGAGGAAGTTGTCGCGGTCGACCTCCACGGCCTCCCGGCGCAGCTCCGACCACGAGGTCGCCGACCACACGTCGGCGCGGACGCCCCACTCCTCGGCGAGGATCGTCTGCGCGCGCAGCGCCTCGGGCATCAGGACACCCGACACCAGGATCTGCGCCTTCGGGCCGGAGCCCTCCGGGGCGGACCGGTAGTGGTAGAGGCCCTTGAGCAGTCCCTCCACGTCCAGGCTCTCCGGCTCCGCCGGCTGCTGGTAGGGCTCGTTGTAGACGGTGATGTAGTACATGACGTTCTCACCGTTGCCGTCCGGGCCCGTCTCGCCGTACATGCGGCGGAGACCGTCGCGCACGATGTGGGCGATCTCGAACGACCACGCCGGGTCGTAGGCCACCACGGCGGGGTTCGTCGCGGCCAGCAGCTGCGAGTGCCCGTCGGCGTGCTGGAGCCCCTCGCCGGTCAGCGTGGTACGCCCCGCCGTCGCGCCCAGCACGAACCCGCGCGTCATCTGGTCGGCCGCCGCGTACAGGCCGTCACCGGTGCGCTGGAACCCGAACATCGAGTAGAAGATGTAGATCGGGATCATCGGCTCGCCGTGCGTGGAGTACGACGTGCCCACGGCGGTGAACGACGCGGTGGAGCCCGCCTCGTTGATGCCCTCGTGCAGCAGCTGGCCCTGCTCGGACTCCTTGTAGGCGAGCATGAGCTGGGCGTCGACGGACGTGTAGTTCTGCCCCTGCGGGTTGTAGATCTTCGCCGTCGGGAACATCGAGTCGAGCCCGAAGGTCCGCGCCTCGTCCGGGATGATCGGCACCAGGCGGTGGCCGATCTCCGGGTCCTTGGCCAGCTCACGCACCAGCCGGACGAACGCCATCGTGGTGGCGACTTCCTGCTTGCCCGAACCCTTGCGGATGGCCTCGTACACCTTGTCGCCGGGCAGCACCAGCGGCTTGGCGGTGGACCGGCGTTCCGGCAGGTAGCCGCCGAGGGCCTGCCTGCGGCCCTTCATGTACTGGATCTCCGCCGAGTCGTCGCCGGGGTGGTAATACGGCGGCAGCGTCGGGTCGCGCTCGAGCTCCTCGTCGCTGATCGGGATGCGCTGGGCGTCCCGGAACAGCTTGAGGTCGTCGAGCGTGAGCTTCTTCATCTGGTGGGTGGCGTTGCGGCCCTCGAAGGCCGGACCGAGGCCGTAGCCCTTGATGGTGTGGGCGAGGATCACGGTCGGCTGGCCGTGGTGCTCCATCGCGGCCTTGTACGCCGCGTACACCTTGCGATAGTCGTGCCCACCGCGCTTGAGGTTCCAGATCTGCTCGTCGGTGAGGTCCTTCACCAGGTCCTTCGTGCGCGGGTCGCGTCCGAAGAAATGCTCCCGCACGTAGGCGCCGTCGTTGGCCTTGTACGTCTGGTAGTCGCCGTCCGGCGTCTGGTTCATCAGGTTGACGAGCGCGCCGTCGCGGTCGGCGTGCAGCAACGCGTCCCACTCGCGGCCCCAGATCACCTTGATGACGTTCCAGCCCGCGCCGCGGAAGTAGGCCTCGAGCTCCTGGATGATCTTGCCGTTGCCGCGGACCGGGCCGTCGAGGCGCTGCAGGTTGCAGTTGATGACGAAGGTGAGGTTGTCGAGCCCCTCGCCGGCGGCCACGTGGATGAGGCCGCGGGACTCCGGCTCGTCCATCTCGCCGTCGCCCAGGAACGCCCAGACGTGCTGGTTGCTCGTGTCCTTGATGCCGCGCGCGTGCAGGTAGCGGTTGAACCGTGCCTGGTAGATCGCGTTCATCGGGCCGAGGCCCATCGACACGGTGGGGTACTCCCAGAAGTCCGGCATCAGCCGCGGGTGCGGGTAGGACGGCAGGCCGCCGCCCTCACCGGCGTGGGAGTGCTCCTGACGGAACCCGTCGAGCTGCTCGGCGGTGAGCCTGCCCTCCAGGAAAGCCCGGGCGTAGATGCCGGGGGAGGCGTGGCCCTGGATGAAGATCTGGTCGCCACCTCCCGAGTGGTCCTTGCCTCGGAAGAAGTGGTTGAAGCCCACCTCGTAGAGCGCCGCGGACGACGCGTAGGTGGAGATGTGACCGCCGACGCCGACGCCCGGCCGCTGCGCACGGTGCACCATGATCGCGGCGTTCCAGCGGATGAACGCGCGGTAGCGGCGTTCGATTTCCTCGTCGCCGGGGAACCACGGCTCGTTCTCCGTGGGGATGGTGTTGACGTAGTCCGTGGTCGTCAGCGGAGGCACGCCCACGTTGCGCTCACGGGCACGCTCCAGCATCCTGAGCATCAGGTACCTCGCGCGCTGTTGACCGCCCCTCGCCATAGCGGCGTCGAAGGAGTCGAGCCATTCGGCCGTCTCCTCCGGGTCGATGTCGGGCAAGTGCGCCGCCAGTCCGTCGCGGATGACGCGGACACGCGCCGGTGCTCCCTGGCCGGAGGCGCCTGTGGCGCCGCGCCCGGCCTCGTCGTTCTGGGGGGCCAAGGGATCTCCTCGCCGAAGTTCGGGTTGTTCGTTCTTTGTTAAACATCGTGACTGTGGACACGGCGTTCGTCAGCCACTACTGTTCGGTAACATTGAGCTGTTCGTAACACCGTGTCGAGTTGTGGCGATCCTGCGCGGAAACACCGTATGGACCGCGCCTCCCACCCTAGTTCAGGTGGCCGGAAACGGGACTGTCTGGATTCAGAAGACGGTGCCCGCGTCGCTCGTCACGCCGTGACATATCGTTCACCCCCCGGCCCGACAGGTGTGGCCTCCGGTGTGGACGGTTGCGCTCCGGGCCGTTGCGGTGTTCGCTATGCCCATCCGTGTACGCAGTGCGGTCGGTCGCGAAGAGTGAGCGACCTTGAACGGACCGTACGTTCCCTATTGGAGGAGTGAGAAGTCGTGGTCGCCGCGGGAGACGCTGACCAGAACAGCGTCGCCGACAAGCTCGGGATCAAGCCGGACATGGTGGTCCAGGAGCTGGGCTGGGACGAAGACGTCGATGAGGAGGTCCGTGCCGCCGTCGAGGCTCACATCGGTGGCGAGCTGCTCGACGAGGACGCCGACGAAGTCATCGACGTGGTGCTGCTCTGGTGGCGCGACGGCGACGGAGACCTCGGAGACGCGCTCGTGGACGCTCGGGCCCCGCTCGACGAGAACGGCGTCGTGTGGGTGCTGACCCCGAAGACCGGTCAGCCCGGGCACGTCGAGCCCAGTGAGATCGCTGAAGCGGTGCCCACGGTCGGGATGTCGCAGACCTCCAACCTCAGCCTCGGTTCCGGTTGGACCGCCACGCGGCTCGTGCCGAGGTCCACCTCACGGCGCTGAGCCCGGCCCATCCGCTCGTCCCCGCGCCGCGATAGGGTTCACCCCGGCACTCGCGTCGGCGGAGTCGACGGATGCGCGCCGTAATGTCGGACAAGCGAAAGGTTGTCGCCCATGGCCGTCGAGGTCGGTTCCCAGGCTCCGGACTTCACGCTCAACGACTACAACAAGCAGCAGGTGACGCTGTCGTCGTTCCGCGGCGACAAGCCGGTGCTGCTCGTCTTCTACCCGTTCGCTTTCAGCGGCGTGTGCCAGGGCGAGCTGTGCCAGCTCCGGGACGAGTACGACCAGTACCCCGGCGTTCAGGTGCTCGGCGTCTCGGTGGACACGCCGTTCGCCCTGAAGGCGTGGGCCGAGCAGCAGAACTACCAGTTCCCGCTGCTGTCGGACTTCTGGCCGCACGGTGAGGTCGCGAAGGCGTACGGTGTGTTCAACGAGCAGGCCGGCCTGGCGCTGCGCGGTACCTTCCTGATCGACACCGAGGGTGTCGTCCGGTTCGCCGAGGTGAACCAGCCGGGTGAGGCGCGCGACCAGGAAGCGTGGAAGAAGGCGATCGCCGAGCTCGGCTGACGGTCGGGCGGATCGCACCCACTCTGACGAAGGCTCCCGGCAGGTCTGCCGGGAGCTCTTCGGGCGCATAGCTCAGCGGGAGAGCACCTGCCTTACAAGCAGGGGGTCGCAGGTTCGAACCCTGCTGCGCCCACCACCACACCACCTCCACACGCGTGTCCGCGCTCCACGCACGCGTGTTCGCACGTCGGGTACGGCGCCGCTGGGCCGTACTACGTCCACGCGCACCGTTCACGGAGAGCCTGAACGCCGTCGCCGGTGAGTTCGTCGCAGTACGACGCCCGCCCGGCCAGTGCCATGACGAGCGCCAGCGTCCGGCCCGCGACGACGGGGCCCGATCCGGCGACGAACGGCCCGTCCGTCGCCTCCAGCCGCAACCCGGCCGCTCGTTTCCCCGACGGCAGGACGAGGTTGGAACCCTGGTCGCTTCGTCGAGCTCGGCAAGGTCGGTGGCCAGTGCGGCCCGTTCGGCGTGGACGAGCGGCCACAGTGCGCGCGGTGTCCGTGGGGTGTCGGTCACGGGGATCCCTTCCTGGTTCGGAGCGAGACCGTAACCAGGGGCTCCGACAGCGCGAGCCCGGCGAGCACGGCACACGCGCGGAGGTTGCGTTGTCGTCGCCGTTCGTGTCGAGTTCGTGACATGGCGGTATGTGCGATCGAGACCCGAGGCTCTATCCTCGTCGCCGAGATGTGACGTCAACCGTGAAGGCTGCTGTGCACACTGTCGGCGACGCGGCAGACGAGTCCGCCCACGAACGCGGGCCCGTCCGGCCGTACCTTGACGATCTTCCCCTGGAGCTGTGGGACTCGGACGCGACGACCGAGGCCAGACCCGGCTCCCGGCGGAGATCGTGGTGGCGTGCGGTTCTGCCCGTCGCCCTGGCCGTCGTGCTCGTCGGCGTGCTGGTGGCCGTGCTGCCGTCCTTGGACGAGCACAACGTGGGCAGCGGAAGCGCGCAGGAGGCCCCCGACGCGGTGCCGTCGCTCGCCTCGATCGGCGACAACCGGCTGCTCCGCAACGGGACCGTGCTGGCCGACGTGCACTGTGACCTGCCCGCGCTCGGCAGCGCGCCGGAGCGGCTGCAGCGCTTCTACACGGCCGAGCTGCGCTGCCTCGAACGCGCCTGGAAGCCCGTGTTGGCCGAGGCGGGCGTCGAGTTCGCCGGAGTGGACGTCAGCATCACCGACGACCCGACCACCGCGTGTGGCGCGTTACCGCCGGCCGACGAAGCCACCGGGTTGTACTGCGCGCAGGACGCCACGATCTATCTGCCGCGCCAACGCACCCTGGAGGCCTTCGGGCTCACCGAGCAGGCGCACCTCGCCACGCTGGCCCACGAGTACGGCCACCACATCCAGCACCTCAGCGGGATCCTCGCCGACGCCAACGGCCAGCTGAGCCGTTACCCGGCGGGCAGTGCGGCGGATCGCGAACTGGGCAGGCGGGTCGAGTTGCAGGCGAACTGCTTCGCCGGTGTGTTCCTCGCGAGCGCGGCGGGCCGGGGCTCGATCTCGGAGGAGCTCGGCGACGCCGCGGTGGACGACTTCCGCAACTGGGTGGACAGCGAGACCCACGGTGCGAGCGCCACGCAACGGACCTGGGCGGCGCGGGGATTCCGCCACGGCGACGTGGGGCACTGCAACACGTGGCACGCGCCGAGCGAGGACGTCGCGTAGCCGGTCACGGCAGGACAGGCAGCGGCCAGGTCCGGCCGGTGGCGCTGTCGATGAGCGCGGCGCTCGTGACCCGCACCGTCAGCGGCAGGATCTCGTACACCAACGACGCGACCGCGGGCAGTTCCCGCGTCGCCGACCTGGTGGCGACCGAGGAGTGCGGGAGCCAGCGGTCGAGGGCGTAGTGGCGGTGGACGCGGGCGCCGGTGCCGCTCACGGCTCGCACCACGGCCTGCTGGCGGGTGAGCAGATCGGCGGCCGGGGCCGGGACGAGTGAGACGCGGCCCCGCCGGAACGCCGCAAGCGCATCGAAGGTGATCTCGAACGGGCCGTGGTCGGGCAACGCCGCGACCGCCGCGTGCACGGCGTCGACGTCCCAGTCGAGCAGGACCACGTACGACAGGTGCGGGTGATGTCGGCCGTGGGTGTGGGTCGCCAGCGTCGCGATGCCCGCCGCCTCCAGCCGTGACCACAGATCGCGCAGCGCCCGTGCCGAGCGCGTATCGAACAGCAGGCAGACGCCCAACGCCACGTCGACGACCCTAGGACGACCTGGGATCGCTCGCCGTTTCGGTGTCCCCCACTCGGGTATTCGCGGGGTGAGCGGCGCCCGTCACATCCGAGGCTTGTCACACCCGAGGAGGCCGTCATGACCCAGGACACCCGAGCTCGCCCGCGTCGACGAGGGTTCCAGCCCGTTCAGGCGTTGGCCGGGCTGATCGGGCTCGTCTACCTCGCGCTCGGCATCATCGGACTCTTCATCACGGGATTCGGCGGGTTCGGGGACGCCGTCCACAGCACCCTGTGGGTGTTCTCGATCAACCCGCTGCACAACGTCTTCAACATCGTCATCGGTGTGCTCGGCGTGCTGATGGCGTTCAGTTCGGGCGCCGCTCGCACCTATGGCTGGTTGCTGCTCGTGGTCTTCGGCGTGCTGCTGTTGTGGGGGCTCGCGATCACCGGCGTGTTCGCCGAGAACCCGGTGGGCGGTCTGGGCAACCCGTTCGCGCTCAACGCCGCGGACAACTGGCTGCATCTCGGGACGGCTCTGCTGGGCCTCGTGCTCGCGGTGATGCCGGCCCGCAAGAAGGTCACCGGGCTGCCCGGGGCGGGACAGGAACCGATGGCCGGGTCGATGCGGGGTTCGGTGGACGAGGGCGCCAGCCGTGCCGGTGCCCGGGACACGGGCACCCGTCACGCACCCGGGCGACGCATCTGGCGTCGCGGCGCGGCGCACTGACACCGGAAGGGACCTGGGCCGGGCACCGGTCTCGGACCCACACCCCGGGTCGCGTCCCGGCGACGCGACCCGGGCTCACTGCGCCGGTACGACGTGGGCGAGCACGCAGGTGATGTTGTCCGGTCCGCCGCCCTCGTTGGCGAGGTCGATGAGCGCCTGCACGGCGTCCTCCAGGGTGGTCTCCTTGCTCGTGACCCCCAGGAGCACCTGCTGGATCCTGTCGGCCTTCACGACGTCGGTGAGCCCGTCGGAGCAGAGCAGGTACACGTCGTCGACCTCGGCGGTCTCCAGCGAGATGTCCGGCTCGGCGGGCACACCCGCGAGCAGTGCTCGCACCAGCACCGACCGGCTCGGGTGGCGTTCGGCCAGCTCGGGTGTGAGGCGACCCTGGTCGACGAGCGCCTGCACCATGGTGTGGTCGCGGGTGAGCTGGGTCAGCACGTCGCCGCGGAGCCGGTAGCAGCGCGAGTCGCCGATGTGCCCCAGCGCGAACTGCGGGCAGTTCCACAGCATCGCGGTGACCGTGGTGCCCATGCCGGTGAGCTCGGGGTCGTCGGCGACGCGGTTCTCGAGGCGGGTGGCGGCGGCGCGGATCGCACCGGCCAGGTCCTCGCCGAGGTCGACGTCGTCCAGGTTCCGGTCCACGAGCCGCGTGTCGAGTTCTTCGAGTGCGGCGACCGCCTCGGCGCTGGCGACCTCACCTGCGGCGTGCCCACCCATCCCGTCGGCGACAGCGAGGAGCCGCGCGGTCGCGTAGGAGGAGTCCTCGTTTCCGCCGCGGTGTTGCCCGACGTCGGAGCCGGCGGCGTAGCGGAGGGTGAGGGCCTGGTCGTGTGTCATGAGTGCAGTGAACCATTGCTCGGTGAGCAGCGAGGCATAACAGTACGCCAACCGGTTTCGATTTGCCGAACCGGCACACCACGGGACGCCGTGCGACCGGGCCCGGGAAGGCGTGCGCCACGCCGGGCATGCCGTCCGGGGAAGGATCATCGCCGGGGCTAAGCTGGTCGGCACGTCTTGGTCGTCCCTGGGTGTTTGCGGAGGTTCTCCCGCGGTGTCGAACGATTCCTTCGTCCACCTGCACGTCCACACCGAGTACTCGATGCTCGACGGCGCGGCGAAGATGGCCCCGCTGTTCGCCGAGGCCACTCGGTTGGGAATGCCGGCCGTGGGCATGACGGACCACGGCAACATGTACGGCGCCGACGAGTTCTACCAGCAGGCGACGAAGGCGGGCATCAAGCCGATCATCGGGATCGAGGCCTACGTCGCGCCGGAGAGCCGGTTCCACAAGAAGCCCGTGTTCTGGGGTCACCAGGGGCAGCGCGGCGCCGACGAGTTCGGCGAGGGCGGTGACGTCTCCGGCGGCGGTGCCTACACGCACATGACGATGCTGGCGGAGAACGCCACCGGTCTGCGGAACCTGTTCAAGCTCTCCTCGCTCGCGAGCATGGAGGGCTACTACCGCAAGCCTCGGATGGACCGCGAACTGATCGCGGAGAACGCCGAAGGCATCATCGCCACCACCGGCTGCCCGTCCGGTGAGGTGCAGACGCGGTTGCGGCTGGGGCAGAAGGACGAGGCGCTGCAGGCGGCGTCCGACTACCGTGACATCTTCGGCCAGGACAACTTCTTCCTGGAGTTGATGGACCACGGCCTTCCGATCGAGCGTTCGGTGCGTGAGGGTCTGCTGGAGATCGCGGGCAAACTCAACCTGCGCCCGCTGGCGACCAACGACTCCCACTACGTCACCAAGGACCAGGCGGAGTCGCACTCGGCGCTGCTGTGCGTGCAGTCGGGCAAGACGCTGTCCGACCCGACCCGCTTCAAGTTCGACGGCGACGGCTACTACCTGAAGTCCGCGGCGGAGATGCGCGAGTTCTGGGACAAGGAGGTTCCCGGGGCCACCGACTCGACGCTGCTCATCGCCGAGCGCGTGGAGTCCTACGCCGACGTCTACGCCCACAAGGACCGGATGCCGGTCTTCGAGGTGCCCGAGGGCCACACGCAGGAGTCGTGGCTGCACCACGAGGTGATGAAGGGCCTCGAATGGCGGTTCCCCGACGGCA
Organism: Saccharomonospora azurea NA-128; assembly: GCF_000231055.2. Lineage (GTDB taxonomy): Bacteria > Actinomycetota > Actinomycetes > Mycobacteriales > Pseudonocardiaceae > Saccharomonospora > Saccharomonospora azurea. The sequence continues at coordinate 4,083,468 of NZ_CM001466.1, forward strand.
TCCCGGACGGGTACGTCGAGCGCGCCGAGATGGAGCTCAACGTCATCGCGCAAAAGGGGTTCCCGGCGTACTTCCTCGTGGTCGCCGACCTCTGCAACTACGCGCGGAGCGTGGGCATCCGGGTCGGTCCCGGCCGTGGTTCGGCCGCGGGCGCCCTCGTCGCCTACGCGCTGGGTATCACGAACCTCGACCCGATCCCGCTGGGTCTGCTGTTCGAGCGGTTCCTCAACCCCGAACGCATGTCGATGCCCGACATCGACATCGACTTCGACGACCGCAGGCGTGGCGAGATGATCCGCTACGCCACCGAGAAGTACGGCGCCGACAAGGTCGCGCAGGTCATCACGTTCGGCACCATCAAGACCAAGGCCGCCATCAAGGACGCGGCCCGCGTCCACTTCGGCCAGCCGGGTTACGCGATCGCCGACAAGATCTCGAAGGCGCTCCCGCCGCCGATCATGGCGAAGGACATCCCGCTGTCGGGCATCGTCGACCCGGAGCACGAGCGGTACGCGGAGGCGGCCGAGGTTCGCACGCTCATCGAGACCGACCCCGAGGTCAAGACGATCTTCGAGACGGCCCGGGGCCTCGAGGGACTGATCCGCAACGCGGGTGTGCACGCGTGCGCGGTCATCATGTCGAGCGAGCCGCTGCTGGACGCCATTCCGCTGTGGAAGCGGGACGACGGCGCCATCATCACCGGGTGGGACTACCCGTCGTGTGAAGCCATCGGTCTGTTGAAGATGGACTTCCTCGGCCTGCGCAACCTCACCGTCATCGGCGACGCCATCGACAACATCAAGGTCAACCGCGGGGTCGACATCGACCTCGACACCCTCGGGGTGGACGACCCGGAGACCTACAAGCTCCTCGGTCGCGGCGACACGCTCGGCGTGTTCCAGCTCGACGGTGCCGCCATGCGGGACCTGCTGCGCCGGATGCAGCCCACCGAGTTCGCCGACATCGCCGCGGTCAACGCGCTGTACCGGCCGGGGCCGATGGCGATGAACACGCACAACAACTACGCCGACCGCAAGAACGGCCGGCAGAAGGTCTCGCCGATCCACCCGGAGCTCGAGGAGCCGCTGGCGGAGATCCTCTCGGAGACGTACGGCCTGATCGTCTACCAAGAGCAGATCATGCAGATTGCGCAGAAGGTCGCCGGCTACTCGATGGGCCGAGCCGACGTGCTGCGCCGGGCGATGGGCAAGAAGAAGAAGGAGGTCCTCGAAAAGGAGTTCGAGGGCTTCGAGGCCGGGATGAAGGAGAACGGGTTCTCCAAGGAGGCCATCCAGGCCCTGTGGGACACGATCCTTCCGTTCGCGGGCTACGCATTCAACAAGTCCCACGCCGCGGGCTACGCCCTCGTCGGGTACTGGACCGCCTACCTCAAGGCCAACTACACCGCCGAGTACATGGCGGCGCTGCTCACGTCGGTGGGCGACAACAAGGACAAGTCGGCGGTCTACCTGTCCGAGTGCCGCAGGCTCGGGGTCCGGGTGCTGCCTCCGGATGTCAACGAGTCCGACCGCCGGTTCGCGGCCGTCGGGAACGACATCCGCTTCGGCCTCGGGGCGATCCGCAACGTGGGTGCCAACGTGGTCGAGTCGATCATCAAGACCCGGGAGAAGAAGGGGAAGTACACCTCCTTCACCGACTTCCTCGACAAGTCGGAGCTCGTGGCCTGCAACAAACGCGTCATCGAGTCGCTGATCAAGGCGGGGGCGTTCGACTCGCTCGGCGCCACGCGGCTGTCGATGATGCGGGTGCACGAGGACGCCGTCGACGCGGTCGTGCCGCTCAAGCGGCAGGAGGCGATGGGGCAGTTCGACCTGTTCGGCACGGGTGGTGACGACGGCCAGGCGCCGAGCACGGCGTCGTCTCCGCTCGCGCACCTGAAGTTCGAGGACGAGGAGTACCCGCGCAAGCAGAAGCTCGGTTACGAGCGCGAGATGCTCGGGCTCTACGTGTCGGCGCATCCCCTCGACGGTGCCGAGCGGATCCTGCGCAAACACGCCAAGCGCCCCATCGCGGCGATCCTGGCGGAGCCTCCGAAGGAAGGCGAGATCGAGATCGCCGGGCTCATCACGGCGCTCGAACGCCGGGTGAACAAGAGAGGCGAACCCTGGGCCATCGCCACGGTCGAGGACATGGACGCCGCCCTGGAGGTGCTGTTCTTCCCGAAGTCCTACGCCCTGTTCGCCGCCGACCTCGTGGAGGACAACGCGGTGGTGGTCAAGGGCCGCGTGAACTGGCGGGAAGACAAGATGTCCGTCTTCGCGGGCGGGTTGGTGCCGCTGGACCTCAGCGACGTCGCGCTCGGCGACGAGGAACCACCGCTGATGCTGCTGGCCTCGGCCGAGAAGATCACGCACAGCGTGGTGACCGAACTGAAGCAGACGTTGCAGGCCCACCGCGGCGACACCCCGGTCCGGCTCAAGCTGGTCGGGAACTCGTCGGAGACGGTGTTCGCGCTCTACGACTACTCGGTGACGGTCAGCTCGATGCTGATGGGAGAGCTCAAGGGCATCCCGGGTATCGCGGCGAGCGCCTGATGCGAGCACTTCCTACGGTGAGAGGGTGACCTCGCGGACCGGCGAACCCGACCCGCGACGCTGGCGCGCACTCGCCGTCACGTTGACCGCCGGGTTCATGTCGCTGCTCGACGTCAGCATCGTGAACGTCGCACTGCCCTCCATCCAGGAGGGACTCGGTGCCACGGACGCGGGCGTGCAGTGGATCGTCTCCGGGTACGCGCTGACGTTCGGTCTCGTGCTCGTCTCGGGGGGGCGGCTCGGTGACGCCGTCGGCAGGCGGCGCATGTTCCTGATCGCGCTGTCCGCTTTCGTGCTGACGAGCGCACTCGCCGGGGCGGCGGTCAACGAGACGATGCTGGTGGTGGCGCGGCTGCTGCAGGGGATGGCCGCGGGCATGCTGACGCCGCAGAACAGCGGGCTCATCCAGGAGCTGTTCAGCGGTGCTGAGCGTGGACGCGCGTTCGGCGCGTTCGGGACGACGGTGTCGCTGTCGACGGCGGTGGGTCCGGTGCTGGGCGGCGTGATCATCGGTCTGTTCGGCGCGGAGCACGGTTGGCGCTGGGTGTTCTTCGTCAACATTCCGATCGGTGTGCTGGCGTTCGTGCTGGCGCTTCGCCTGCTGCCCAAGGCGCCGAGACGGACTGCGTCCCTGCGTTCGCAGCTGGACTTTGTGGGAGTCGTGCTGCTGGGCCTGGCCGTGCTCGGGGTCCTGTACCCACTCGTGCGGTCGGAACAGGACGGCTGGGGCGCGCTGTGGTGGATGCCGCTGGTGGCGGCCGTGTGCGCGGTCGCGTTCGTGTGGTGGGAACGTCGGGTCGTTCGGCGGGGCGGTGCACCGCTGCTGGACGTGCGGCTGTTCACCGAGACGCCCGGCTATGCCACGGGTGCCGCGATCGGTGCGGTGTACTTCGCCGGGTTCGCGGGGATCTGGCTGGTCTTCGCGCTCTACTTCCAGCAGGGGCTCGGCTACACGCCGCTGGAGTCCGGCCTGGTGGTGACGCCGTTCGCCATCGGTGCCGCGGTGTCGGCGACGCTGGCGGGACGGCTGGTCGGGCGGCTCGGCCGGAAGTTGACCCTCATCGGGTTGTGCCTGGTGGTGGTGGGACTCGGGGCCGTCGGCGTGATCGGCCCGCTGGTCGCTGGGTCGGTGACCGGTTTCGCCGTGGCCCTGCCGCTGCTGGTCGCCGGATTCGGCGGCGGCATGGTGATCTCGCCGAACACCACGCTGACCCTGGAGGCCGTGCCGACGCGGATGGCCGGAGTCGCCGGGGGAGCGCTGCAGACGGGGCAGCGCATCGGCACCGCGATCGGTGTGGCGGTGCTGGCCTCGGTCTTCCACGTCGGTATCGACTCGGAGGGCGGCTACGAGGCCGGGCTGCGGTGGGCGATGCTGAGCGCGGTGGCGTTGGTCATGCTGGCGCTCGTGCTCGCGGTGTTCGACATCCGCCGCCGACCCGCTGGTGAGCCACGCCGACGGCGACGAACCGCGAGAGCCGCTGCTCCGTTGGAGTGATGCTCGGGTTCCGCCGTTCATCTCAACTGGCGTAGCCCGAATGGTTGGGTGACCCTTGTGTCAACCTCCGGCGAGGGCCCCACCGTTTCCGGGTTGGGGAGGGACGCTCGGCTCGTGTCGTGGTAACTCGCAGTGAGCGGCACTCGGCGACCGCGGGGGATCGACCGGGACTGCCATCGGAGGTTGTTGTTTCGGGTGGGTCCCGATTGGAAGGGGCGGGACCCACCCGGACGTCTCTCGGTCAGCGCCGATCGTGGTGACCGGTGCGCGGCTCAGCTCTGGTCGTCAGCGGGTTTCTGTGCCGTGGCGGCGAGGGCGGCCGCGGCCTTCTTCTTCTTGAACCGGATGAGGAAGAACACGCCCACGACGGCGAGGACACCGACCACGATCGCGCCGCCGGTGCTGAGCATGCCCTCCACGCGCCGGGCCGCTTCGCCGAGTGCCGCGCCGAGGCTGACGTGCAACGTCGCCCAGCAGAAGGCGCCGCTCACGACGGCGGGCAGGAACTTGCGGAAGGGAAGCCCCGAGGTACCCGCGGCCGCCGGTGTGAGGGTGCGGACGACGGGCAGGAAGCGCGCGAAGAACACGGCCCACGCGCCGCGGCGCTGCAGGATGCCGGTGGCCTTGTCCCAGGCGTCGGTGCCGTACCGCTGGATCAGCTTCGTCTCCCGAAGCCGTGGGCCGAAGCGCCGCCCGATGGCGTAGCCGATCGAGTCACCGATCCCGGCACACACCGTGACGACGAGGATGAGCACGACGAACCGGGGCACGGTGGTGGCGGTCGTCGCGGCGATGAGCAGACCGGACTCACCCGGCGCGATGAACCCCAGGCCCACGGTGCACTCAAGCAGGACCAACAGGCCTGTCGCTCCGACGAGTGCCGGCTGCGGCAGGCTCTGCAGCCAGTTGAGTACCTCAGTTACCACCGATGTCCCCCTGCATGTCGCTGACCGTCGCCGCCGCTCGGGTACGTGAGCGGGCGGTGCCATGGATTACGACGACAGTAGCGGCCGTTCGGTTCGCCCATTACCGGGGATTTCCCTGATTTCGTGCCGGGGGACACCCGTGTCGGTCAGCTCATGCGGGCGAGGACGCTGCTGGCCTCCTGGGCGGCGGGCGCGGCGGCCGCGAGGTGCTGCAGGTTCTCGGGGAGTGGTTCGCCCCGGTGAGCCTTCGTCTGGGCGAACAGCTTGCCCGCGCGGTACGACGAGCGCACCAGCGGACCCGCCATGACGCCGGCGAACCCGAGCGCCTCGGCGGCCTTCGTGTGCTCCACGAACTCCTCGGGCTTCACCCAGCGGTCGATGGGGTGGTGCCGCACCGAGGGGCGCAGGTACTGGGTGATGGTGAGGATCTCGCAGCCCGCCTCCACGAGGTCGCGCATCGCGGGCTCGACCTCCTCGGGGGTCTCGCCCATGCCGAGGATCAGGTTCGACTTCGTGACCAGCCCGGCCTCGCGGGCGCGCCGGATCACCTCGAGCGACCGCTCGTAGCGGAAGCCCGGCCTGATCCGGCGGAAGATCCGCGGGACGGTCTCGACGTTGTGCGCCAGAACCTCGGGCTCGGACGAGAAGACCTCGGCGAGCTGGTCGTCCTCGGCGTTGAAGTCGGGGATGAGCAGCTCGACGCCCGTTCCCGGGTTCATCGCGTGGATCTGCCGCACCGTCTCGGCGTACAGCCAGGCCCCGCCGTCGGGCAGGTCGTCGCGGGCGACACCCGTCACCGTCGAGTAGCGAAGGCCCATCGCCTTGACGCTCTCGGCCACCCGCCGCGGTTCGTCGCGGTCCAGTTCGGCGGGCTTACCGGTGTCGATCTGGCAGAAGTCGCAGCGTCGGGTGCACTGGTCACCGCCGATGAGGAAGGTGGCTTCGCGGTCCTCCCAGCATTCGTAGATGTTGGGACACCCGGCCTCCTCGCAGACGGTGTGCAAACCCTCGCTGCGCACCAGTCCCTTGAGTTCGGTGAACTCGGGGCCCATACGCGCGCGGGTCTTGATCCACGACGGCTTCTTCTCGATCGGTGTCTGGCTGTTGCGGACCTCAAGCCGCAGCAGCTTCCGACCCTCCGGCACCACAGTCACGCGGACCAGCCTACGCCCGTGGGGCAAGGAAACTCGACTACGCGGGATCGGGGGTGATCCCCGTCAAGTCGGCGGTCAGCTCCCACAACCGGGCGCTGGACCGTGTGTCCAGCGCCCGGTTGTGGCCACCGCACCCGGCCGGGGTGGCCGCTGGCGTAGAGCTGCGGCAGGACTCCGGTGCGCACCGCCTGGCCGAACAGGTCGGCGACGCGCGCGCCCGGGACCGCGAGCAGGCGGACGGGCCGCGGGTAGGCCCGGGCCATCGTGGAGACGAGCCCGGTCGTCGAGTAGCCGGGGTGGGCGGCGACGCTGCTCACCGACGTGCCCGCGAGCCTGCGATGCAGCTCCCGTGCGAAGAGCAGGTTCGCCAGCTTCGACTGTGCGTACGCCGACGCCGGGTTGTAGCGACGGCGGGCGAAGTTCGGATCGTCGAGTGTGATCCTGCCGACATGCCCGAGCAGGCTCGCGACCGTGACGACCCGCGCGGCAGGCGAGCAGCACCGTGGCGCCATGGTGGACGAGGACCTCGGTGGTGCGTTGCCCGAGCCCCGAGTTGGCGCCGGTGACGAGCACGGTGCGGCCCGTCTGGTCGCCGATGTCGGCCTCGGTCCAGCGGCGGGAGCGTGTGGGTGTGCGCAGGGTGGCTCGGGGCGTCAGCCCGTCGGTGCGAGGCGGCGAAGCCACTGCGCCACCGGCTCCGCGGCAGGGCAGGAGCCCGGATCGGAAGCCTCGGCGAGTGCGCGCTCGTGGAAGAGGGCCACGAGCGTGGCACCGACCCCGACCACCTCGTCGTCCGGCTCGTGCGGCTCCGCGAGCCCGGACACCAGAGCGAGCATGCGCAGCTCCGCGTCGTGCGCGCGGCGCAGGGAGGGGAAGCGCTCGACGTTGGCGCTCACCACGGCGTGCAACGCCGGATGCCGTCGCACGGCGGCACGCCAGGCCCGCGACACGGCGTCGACGTGGTCCTCGCACTCGGTGCTGTCGTCGCCGGGTACCGTGTCGGCGTCCTCGGGGCCCGCGACCTCCGCGCGCAGGTGTCCGGTGAGGATCTGCCACCAGCGGTGCTGCAGGGCCAGCAGCAGGCCTTCCTCGGTGCCGAAGTCCTCCCGCGCGCCGGCGATCCGGTCGAACGGAATGCGATTCCCCTCGGTGTGGCGGGCCGCCGTCAGCGCCCGCTCCATGGTGGCGCGGCGACGGTGGAAGTCGCTCCAACCCATCGGCTCGATCCCCTTCCGGCGTTCGTCCCGGACATCCCCCATACCGGTGGTCTGGCGCATACCGCCGGTATGTTCCGGTGATCACCATACCACCGGTATGTGACCGGCCGAGCGCGAAACCGGGCCGCGTAAGGTCGTGATCGTGGCGACAACGAGGGCATCCAGGCCGGGACCGGCCAGGTCACGGAGGGACGACTACGCCGAGTCCACACGGAAGGCGCTCGTCGACAGCGCGGTGGCACTGTTCACCGAACGCGGCTACGCCGGGACGTCGCTCGACGAGATCGCCCGGCGGGCCCGCGTGACGAAGGGCGCGCTCTACCACCACTTCGAGGGCAAGCAGGCGATCTTCGAGGCGGCCTTCGACGCGGTGGAGACGGACGTCAAGGGACGGCTGGAGACGATCCTGCGGGGCGACCAGCCGCCGTGGGACCGCGCCCTCGACGGCCTCCGGGAGTTCATCTCCAGCTGCCTCGACCCCGCCTACCAGCGGATCGCCCTGCACGAGGCACCGGTCGTGATGGGCTGGGCGCGGTGGCGCGAGGCCGAGGACCGCTACAGCTTCGGTCTGATCAAGGCCGCCCTCGGTGACCTCATCGACGCGGGCGACGTGGTGAGCGTGCCCGTGGACATCACCTCGCGGCTGCTGTTCGGAGCCCTCTCCAGCGCGGCCACCGAGATCGCGGGCTCTTCCGAGCCCAAGCGCGTGGGGGCCGAGGTGGAGCAGGTCGTCATCGCCCTACTCGAGCAGGTGAGGGCCGCGTCCCGTCGGGGCTGACCTCGTTACGCTCGACCACGTGGAACTCAGGATCTTCACGGAACCGCAGCAAGGCGCGCACTACGACGATCTGCTGCGCGTGGCCAAAGCGAGCGAGGACGCCGGATTCGGCGCGTTCTTCCGGTCGGACCACTACCTCAAGATGGGGTCGGTCAGCGGACTACCCGGGCCCACCGACGCGTGGATCACCCTCGCCGGACTGGCGCGGGAGACGTCGCGCATCCGGCTGGGCACGTTGGTGACCGCGGCGACGTTCCGGCACCCCTCCGTCCTGGCCATCTCTGTCGCGCAGGTCGACCAGATGTCCGGCGGGCGAATCGAGTTCGGGCTCGGATCGGGGTGGTACGCCGACGAACACACGGCGTACGGCATCGACCTGCCGCCCGTGCGTGAACTGTTCGACCGCTACAGCGAGCAGCTGGCGGTGATCACGGGTCTGTGGGACACGCCCGAGGGCGGCACGTTCTCGTTCGAGGGAGAGCACTACACGCTCAAGGACGCGCCCGGGCTGCCCAAGCCCGTCCAGCGTCCGCGCCCGCCCGTCATCCTGGGCGGCACGGGCAAGAAGCGGACGCCGGAGCTGGCGGCGCGCTACGCCGACGAGTTCAACGTGCCGTTCAACGACATCGAGACGGCGCGGGCGCAGTACGAACGAGTGGATGCCGCCGCCGAGGCCGCGGGACGCCGACCCGGGGACATCACCCGCTCCGCCGCACTCGTGGTGGCCGTGGGGCGCGACGACGCCGAGGCCGCGCGCCGGGCCGACGCCATCGGCCGTGAGGTGGCCGAGCTCAAGACCAACGGCGTCGCGGGCACCGTGTCGGAGGCCGTCGACACCATCGGCCGGTGGCGCGAGAGCACCGGCATCACCCGCCTGTACCTGCAGGTGTTGGACCTGAGCGACCTCGACCACCTCGACCTGATCGCCTCGGAGATCATGCCGCAGGTCTCCTGACCCCGGCCGTCGCCCGGGCGGTCAGGACCGGTGCAGCGCGAAGGTCACGCCGGCGGCCTCCGGTGCCTGCGGCCGCGGTAGCCAGCGGTCGTCGGACACCGGAAGGTCGCCGTCCAGGGCGGCCAGCACCGCGTCCCGGGCGACGGGCAACGCCTCCTCGACGGACACGGTCCGTCCGAGCTCCAGCGACAGCGACGTCGTGCCGGCGTCGGTGATACCGCAGGGCACGATGCGGTCGAAGGCGCTGAGGTCGGCGTTGCAGTTGAGTTCGAAGCCGTGCATCGTGACACCGCGCTGCACGCGGATGCCGATGGCGGCGATCTTGCGTTCCGGGCGGGTGTCGTCGGCCGGAACCCACACCCCGCTGCGGCCCTCGACCCGGCCGGTGTGCAGGCCGAAGGAGTCGCACACCGAGATCAGCGCCTCCTCGATCCGGCGCACGTACTGGACGACGTCGATGGGATCGCACAGCTTGACGAGCGGATAGCCGACGAGCTGGCCGGGCCCGTGCCAGGTGATGCGGCCGCCGCGGTCGACGTCGATCACCGGAGTGCCGTCGGTGGGCCGGTCCTCGGGCTGCGTGCGCTTGCCCGCGGTGTACACCGACGGGTGTTCGAGGAGCAGCATCGTGTCGGGGCCGTCGCCGTCCGCGCGGGCGGTGGCCAGTCGCCGTTGGAGGTCCCAGGCTTCGAGGTAGTCGATGGTGCCGATGGGGCGGACGTCCACGGGGTCGGTGGACTCGCGGCAGGAACGGGTCGCATTCTGGCTCACGGGATCGAGGCTACCTCCCGGCGCGTCCGACGCCGTCTCTCACCGGGCTCCGGTTCCGGTGCTGAGCGGGCAGCAGCCGCAACGCCGGGATGGCCAGCAGGCCGACCCCGGCGACGGCCAGGACCGCTCCGACGGTGTCGGTGACCCAGTGGACTCCCAGCGCCACCCGGGCGCCGCAGATCAGCAGCGTCGCCGCCAGCGCTGTCGCCCGCGCGAGTGAAGCGAACGCGGGAGCGAGCCACACGCACAGCACCACCACCGCGACGCCGGTGCTGGTCACCGACACGACGTGGCCGCTGGGGTAGGCGAAAACGGCGTAGATCCGAGGGCGTTCACGCTCGAAGAGGGGCTTGCCGACCCACGACGTGGCGCGGCAGAGGCCCAGCAGCACGAGCACACGCAGCGTCACCCAGGCCCGCGGATCCCCGCGTCGGCGCGACCGGACGGTCACCACGAGCAGTGCCACGCCGAGCAGCACCGGCAGGATCGGGCCGAGCGCCGCGCTCACCAGCCACGCGACCGTGCCGAGCTCACCCTGCCACCGCGTTGCCACGGTGTCGCGCAGCAGCCGGTCCAGCGACCCCGGAACGTGTCGCACGAGCAGACCCAGGCCGACGAACGCCGCGAAACAGAACGCGCCGACGAGGAGGTGCACACGCACCTCACGTCGAGTCCCGCGCTCGCCGGCCACCATGCGAGAAGTACGCCCTACGGCACCGGGGACAGCGCCTGATCGAGGTCCTCGACGGCGTAGGGGAAACTGTGGCGAAGGAGTACACCCGGAACGGCTCGCGGACCCGCGAGCAGCATCTCGTCGGCGGCCTCGCCGAGCAGCAGCCGTAACGGCGCACCCGGCACCCGCCACGGGGTCGGGCGCCGCAGAGCACGCCCCACGGCCTTCGTGAACTCGGCGTTGGTGACCGGTCGGGGAGAGGCGACGTTGACCGGTCCGGACACGTCCGCGTTGTCGAGACAGAAGACGATCACCTCGACCATGTCCGTCAGACTGATCCAGGGCAGGTACTGGCGTCCCGTTCCGAGCGCACCACCCAGGCCGAGCTGGAAGAGCGGCCTGACCTGCGCGAGCATGCCGCCCCGCCACGTGAACACGGGCGCGGTGCGCAGGAACACCACCCGGCTGCCCGCCCGGGACGCGGGCGCACAGGCCGCCTCCCACTCGGCGCACAGCAGGGGCAGGAAACCGTGGCCCACGGGCGCCGACTCGTCCACCTCGCGGTCGCCCGTGTCACCGTAGTAGTTGATGCCCGAGGCACTGATCAGGACGGGAACACCGTGTTCGGCCACTGCCTCGGCGAGTACCTCGGTGGGTTCGATCCGCGAGTCGTGCAGGACCTGCTTGCGGGCGGCACTCCACCGACCCGAGGCCAGCGACGCGCCACACAGGTTCACGACGGCGTCCACGCCGTCGAAGGCGTTCTCGTCGATCCGGCCCGACGGCGGATGCCAGCCGCGTTCGTCCGGAGCCGAGGGTGCGCGCCGTACCAGCCGCACCACGTCGTGCCCGAGCTCCCGCAACCGGGAGCGAAGGGCGGAACCGATCAGCCCGCTGGAACCGGCCACGAGAACCCGCATGAGCACACCTTAAGTCGCAGACGCCACGGGGGCGCCCGCCGTGTCGGCGGACGCCCCCGTGCGCGTGATGTCGCGGGTCAGAGACCCAGCTCGTCCTCGAAGTTGCCCTCCTCGAGACGCTGCTTGATCGTCGTGAGGAACCGGCCCGCGTCGGCACCGTCGATGAGGCGGTGGTCGTAGGTCAGCGGGAGGTAGGCCATCGAGCGGATCGCGATGGTGTCGTTGCCGTCGGCGTCGGTGGCCACCATCGGCCTCCGCACGACCGCGCCCACACCGAGGATGCCCGACTGCGGCTGCACGATGATCGGCGTGTCGAACAGCGCGCCGTTGCTGCCGAGGTTGGTGATCGTGAACGTGCCGCCGGTGAGCTCGTCCGGCGTCACCCGGTTGCTGCGGGCACGCTCCGCCAGGTCGGCGATGCGGTGCGCCAAGCCGGCCAGGCTCAGCTCACCCGCGTCGTGGATCACCACGGACAGCAGACCACGCTCGGTGTCCACGGCGAGACCGAGGTTGATCGAGCCGTGGTAGGTGATCTCCTTCGTCTCCTCGTTGTACGAGGCGTTGACGTTCGGGTGCTGCTTCAGCGCCTCGACCGTGGCCTTGGCGAAGAACGGCAGGAACGTCAGGTTCACACCCTCACGCTCGCGGAACGGCGCCTTCGCCCGCTGCCGCAGCTGCGCGACCTTGGTGACGTCGACCTCGTGCACCTGCGTGAGCTGCGCCGAGACCTGCAACGACTCCTTGGTCTTGACGGCCGTGATCTGGCGGATGCGGTTGGCCTTCTGCACGGTCCCGCGCAGCGCGGCCTTCTCGGCGTCGGACACCGGAGCGGGAGCGCTGGGCTTGGCCGGGGCGGAGGGAGCGGCCGCGGCGGGCTGTGCCGGGGCGGCGCTCGCCTGCTGCTCCTTCTGCTTCGCCTCGGCGGCGGCCAGCACGTCCTGCTTGCGGATCCGGCCGCCGACACCGCTGCCCTTGACGGTGTTCAGGTCGATGCCGTGCTCGGCGGCGAGCTTGCGCACCAGCGGCGTGACGTACGGCGTGCCCGCACCGTCGCGCTCTGGAGTCGGGGCGGCGGCGGGCTCGGCCTTCGGCGCGGGAGTCGGCTGCTGCGGGGCCGGCTGCTGGGCCTGCGG
>NZ_CM001466.1:4096144-4098887 GCF_000231055.2 Saccharomonospora azurea NA-128
GAGTCGATCGCGGCCCGCGCGGCGTCGAGCTCGCCCGCGTCGGCGAGGGCCCAGGCCCGCTCGACCAGCTCCGCCAGGACCGCGTCGACCCCCCGCTTCTCCCGCAGCCTCGCGAGGTGGGCGCGGTGCGCGTTCTCCTCCGCCGCGAGATCGAGCGGAGTGAGGTCGCCCGCCCAGTCCGGAGCGTTCCGCCCGGACAGCAGCATCGCCCACGCCCGCGCGGCGACCGGATGGCTCACCAGGCGGGACGCCGATCCGCCGGTCGTGCGCTGCCAGTACCGGACGAGCCGGTCACCCTGGTCGGCCGCGCCGACGCAGAACACCAGAAGCGCCGCCCGGCCGATCTCGACGTCGACGACGTCGTCGGCCGCCGTGAGCACGGTGCGCACGGCGGCCTCGACGAAGTCCTCCGGCGGGGGAGTGGTCAGTGAGTCCATCCGGGAGGAACCGCTCGACTCGTCAGCCGACTCGGCCCGCTCAGCCGTTGTCGGCGATGTCGGCCAGCACCGCGGCGATGGTCCGCACCGGAACCCCGGTGCCGCCCTTGGCGGTGTAACCCCACGGAGCGCCGTCGTTGTAGGACGGACCCGCGATGTCGATGTGCGCCCACGGCACGTCGCCGTTCACGAACTCCCGGAGGAAGATGCCCGCGGCGAGCATGCCGCCCCAGCGCTGGCCGGTGACGTTGGCGAGGTCGGCGATCTTGGAGTCGAGACCCGACCGCAGCTCCTCCGGCAGCGGCATCGGCCAGCCGTTCTCACCCGTGGCCTGCGCGAGCTCGGCGACCCGGTCGCGGAAGTCGTCCGAGCCCATGATCCCGGCCGTGCGCTCGCCGAGCGCCACGACCTGCGCACCCGTCAGCGTGGAGGTCTCGATCAGGTAGTCGGGCTCCTCCTCGCAGGCCCGCGTGATCGCGTCGGCGAGGACCAGGCGTCCCTCGGCGTCGGTGTTGAGCACCTCGACGGTCTTGCCGCCGTACATGGTCAGCACGTCGCCGGGGCGGTACGCGGTGCCCGACGGCATGTTCTCCGCCAGCGGGATGTGCGCGACGACCTCGAGCGGGTACTTGAGCTTGGCCGCCAGCACCACGGACGCCAGGACGGCCGCCGCACCCGCCATGTCGGAGGTCATGCTGTCCATGCCCGCCGCGGGCTTCAGCGAGATGCCGCCGGTGTCGAAGGTGATGCCCTTGCCGACCAGCGCGACCTTCTTCTTCGCCTTCGAGCCGCGGTAGGCCACCCGCAGCAGCCGCGGCGGACGCGACGAACCGCCGCCCACTCCGAGGATGCCGCCGAAGCCCTTGCGCTTGAGAGCCTTCTCGTCGAGGACCTCGAACTCCAGGCCGTCGGCGTTGGCGAGTTCCTTGGCGCGGTCGGCGAAGGAGGCGGGGAACAGGTCGTTGGGAGGCGTGTTGACCAGGTCCCGCGCGGTGACGACCGCCTCGGCGATGGCGGAGGCGGCCTTCACGGTCGCCTTGTGCGCCCGCGTGGTGCCCTCGGCCGGAGCCGCCACGTCGATGGTCGCGGGCGGGGCCTCGCCCCGCTCCGACTTGTACGCGGTGAACGAGTAGGCGCCGAGCACGGTGCCCTCGACGGCCGCCTGCACGTCCAGTTCGGACAGCGTGGTCAACACTCGCTTGTGGCCGGTCAGCGAGCGTCCCGAGGCGCCGGCGGCCCGGCGGACCCGCTCGGGGGTGATGTCGTCGGCCTCGCCGAGCCCCACCGCGAGCACGATGCCGGCCGGAATGCGGCCCAGCGTCGGGACCTTCACGACCTCCTCGCTCTTGCCCGTCGCGCCGAGCGTGGCGAGGACCTCGGCGAGCGTGCCCTCGAACGCGGCGTCCACGGCCTCCGCGCCGGCGGCGAGCTCCACTCCGTCGGGCCCCTGCACGGTGCCCACCACGACCACGTCGGCGCGGGACTTGGCCAATGCCCCCTCGGAGTTCTCGGACAGGGACAGCTTCGGCACGCTCACGTCAGGCTCCTCTGTGTCAGCACGTGCGGACGACGCGCCCCCGGTTCGGGGCGACGCGCCGATCCGTCGATCTCACCCGCCATGCTATTGGCGACACCGGTATCCCCGCGCGGAGGTAGGTCAGCTCGATGGCATTCGCCGCAGGCCTGTTCGTCGTTCTCGCCGTGGCCGCGTCGGCGGCAGGCTGGTGGTCGCTCGCCGCACTGCCGTTGGCCGGTGCGCTCGCCTGGACGGCGGGCCTGCACCCGGACGCGCCGCGGGGACGGGTCGGTCGCGCGCTGACCGCGGCCCGCGAGTGGTGCCTGCTCGTGCTGTGTGCGACCGTCCCGGCCGCCTACGTCGCCCCCGAGCTCGCCTCGGTGTTCCCGTCGGGCGCCGCCTACGCGGTCGTGGCCCTCGCCGTCGTGCTCGTCACGGCGGGCGCGGACGCCGCCGGTGCGCGGGTGCCGGCACGGTTGCCGCGCTGGGCGGTGGGAGTGGGAGTTCTCGTGGTGGCCGCCTTCGTGGCCGTGTGTGTGGCGATCACTCCCGCGACCCCGACGTTCGCCGCGGTGCAACCACCGACGCCCGTGGGGCTGCTCGTGGCGGTGGTGGTGCTCGTGCCCCTCTTCGTCGAGCTGCGTGGGGCGCGGCTCGCCGTCGCGGTCGGGCTCGCGGCCGTGTTGGCGGGGGCCGTCCTGTACCAGCTCGGCCCGGTGCGGCTGGGACTGTCGTCGACGTCGTTGCGCGAGGTGCTCGTCGCGGCCGACGCCTCGGCGCTCACGACGCT
>NZ_CM001466.1:4098987-4102285 GCF_000231055.2 Saccharomonospora azurea NA-128
GCCGGCTGCTGCGGCTCCGGGGTGGGCGCGGCGGGCGCCTGCTGCGCGGGAGCGGCGTCGGCCGAGCCCACGACGGCGAGCTGTCCGCCGACCTCCACGGTCTCGTCCTCGGCGACGCTGATCTCCAGGACGGTACCTGCGACGGGCGAGGGGACCTCGGTGTCGACCTTGTCGGTGGAGATCTCGAGCAGCGGCTCGTCGACCTCGACCGTGTCGCCGACCTGCTTCAGCCACCGGGTGACGGTGCCCTCCGTGACGCTCTCCCCGAGCTCGGGCAGGGTCACCGGCGTGCCGGAGGCCGCGCCCGCCGAAGGGGCGGGAGCGGACGCCGCAGGGGCCTCCTGCGCAGCGGGAGCCTCCTGCTGGGCCGGCGCCTGCGGCTCGGGCTGAGCCGCCTCGGCGCTCGGGGCGGGTTCCGCGGCACCGCCGGAACCGTCGTCGATCACGGCCAGTTCGCCGCCGACCTCGACGGTCTCGTCCTCCTGCGCCACGATCCTCTGCAGAGTGCCCGCGACCGGCGAGGGGACCTCGGTGTCGACCTTGTCGGTCGAGATCTCGAGCAACGGCTCGTCGACCTCGACCCTGTCACCCTCCTGCTTCAGCCACCGGGTGACGGTGCCCTCCGTGACGCTCTCACCGAGCTCCGGCAGTGTGACGGAGTACGCCATCGTTTGCTGACTCCTTGTGTGTGCTGGGTGTGGTCCGAGTTGCTGCGTCGGCTGTGCCGACCGGTGCTGTCCTGCGACAGCAGATCAGCCGTGCACGTGCAGCGGCTTGCCCGCCAGGGCGAGGTGCGCTTCGCCGAGAGCTTCGGTCTGGGTGGGGTGGGCGTGGATCAGCGGGGCCACGTCCTCGGGGAACGCCTCCCAGTTGTAGATGAGCTGAGCCTCGCCGATCAGCTCGCCGACGCGGTCCCCGACCAAGTGCAGACCGACGACGGGGCCGTCGGGGGCCTTGATGAGCTTCACCGCACCGGAAGTCTTCAGGATCTGGCTCTTGCCGTTCCCGGCCAGATCGTAGGTGAACGTCGTGATGTCCGACCCGTACTTCTCCCTGGCCTGGGCCTCGGTGAGACCGACGGAGGCGACCTCGGGGTGCGAGTAGGTCACCCGCGGGATACCAGACTCGTCGATGGGCGTCGGGTTGAGCCCCGCGATGTCCTCCGCGACGAAGATGCCCTGCTGGAAGCCCCGGTGGGCCAGCTGGAGGCCGGGCACGATGTCACCGACGGCGTAGACGCCGGGCACGTTGGTGCGCAGGCGCTCGTCGGTGACCACGAAACCGCGGTCCATCCGGATGCCGGCCTCGTCGTAGCCGTGGCCCGCGGTGTTCGGGCCGCGCCCGACGGCGACGAGGAGGACGTCGGCCTCCAGCGTCTCGCCGGACTCCAGCGACACGGTGACGCCGTTGGCGTCCTGCTTCGCACCCGTGAACTTCACGCCCGTCTTGAAGGCGATCTTGCGACGGCGGAAGGCCCGCTCCAGCTGCTTCGAGGCGAACTCGTCCTCGGCGGGCACCAGCCGGGGCAGCGCCTCGACGATCGTGACCTCCGCGCCGAAGGACGCCCACACGCTGGCGAACTCGACCCCGATGACACCACCGCCGAGGACGACGGCCTTCTTCGGGACGAAGTCGAGGGAGAGCGCGTCGTCACTGGTGATGATGCGTCCGCCCAGCTCCAGGTCCGGCAACGTCCGGGAGTACGAGCCCGTGGCAAGGATCAGGTTCTTGCCGGTGTAGCGGGTGCCGTCGACCTCCACGGTGGTGCCGCCGACCAGCGTGCCCGCACCCTGCACGTAGTTGACCTTGTTGGCCTTCGCCAGCCCCTGCAGCCCCTTGTAGAGGCGCGAGATGACGGAGTCCTTGTACTTGTGGACGCCGGCGATGTCGACGCCTTCGAACACGGTCTTCACACCGAACTGCTCGCCGTCCCGCGCGGAGTCGGCGACCTCGGCGGCGTGGAGCAGCGCCTTGGTCGGGATGCAGCCGCGATGCAGACAGGTGCCGCCCAGCTTGTCCTTTTCGATGAGTGTGACGGAAAGGCCCAGTTCGGCCGCGCGGAACGCCGCGGCGTAACCACCGGATCCGCCACCAAGGATCACCAGGTCGGCTTCAGCGTCGGTCACTTCTCACTCCTCGGCAGGCAGTCTCGTACGTCGTCTCGTACGTCGTCGTCCGTACGGCCCACGTGTCGGGTGCACAGGCGCGGACGGCGCTCATGTCACCTCATCTTGTCACTTCGTCCGAACGGCGTGCGACCTAGTGCGGATGTGATGAGGTCGACGTCGCGTTGTGATCGGGATAATGCACAGTGCGAAGTGAAGGGAGTGTGGTCGCGGTGGGCCTGTTCGACGCGTTGCGCCGACGCAAAGGTGGCAAGAGCAGGGAAAACAAGGGTAGACCCGGCACGTTGCGCGGTGCGAGCGCGGCCGACACCGCCTACCTCGACCAGTGGGCCGCGAGCCATCGGGGTGTGGAGGCCTACGTGGAGCCGCGGACGACCGTCACCGAGACCACCGTCGTGCTCGTCGCACACGACGGCGAGTGGACGCGCCGGCGGATCGGCAGTCTCGACGCCGCTCTGCGGTTCGGGCGGAAGCGCTCGATTCCCGTCTACGAGGTGGCGAGGACGGGGTATCCCAAGCGGATGCGGGAGTACACGGAACGGCAGCGGGTGCTGCGCAAGAAGGCGCAGCGGGAGCGCGACGCGGAGTAGTCCGAACCGCTCCCGCGCGTGGTGCGGCTAGAGCGGCCGGTCCGGTTCCTCCGCGGCGAGCAGTAGGTCGCGGTGCTGTTCGAGCAGGGCTTCGACGTCCCGGTGGACGCTGCGTCCGAACACGGGGTCGTCGTCCAGCACCTCGCCGGTGCCGGTCCGCAGCACGAGTGCACCGGGGTCGGAGATCACCACAGCGCCGGGTGTGCCGTCCGGTGCGACGACGAGCGTGGTCAGTTCCGCGACGCCGCGCAGCCGGGGGAACACCACGTCGGCGGGCAGCCCGTCGCAGGTGGTCAAAAACCGCCGATAGCTTTCGGGCAGGATCCGACCGAGCCGGGCCTCCGCGGCGGCGATCTCCTCGGCCGACGCAGGAGGCGGCGCGGTGTCCGGGGTGCCGCGCAGCCACAGGATCTCGTCGATCAACTCACGCCACGACCCCGAGTCGCGCGTCGGGTGGGTCGCGGCGGCACGGTG
Organism: Saccharomonospora azurea NA-128; assembly: GCF_000231055.2. GTDB lineage: Bacteria > Actinomycetota > Actinomycetes > Mycobacteriales > Pseudonocardiaceae > Saccharomonospora > Saccharomonospora azurea. The sequence goes on from NZ_CM001466.1 coordinate 4,102,178, forward strand.
TCTCGTGCCCAGCGCCGCGACGAGCGCGTCCACGTAGTGTGCGGCCCAGCCGTCGGGGACCGCGAGGGCCCCTGCCGCGAGCAGCCGGGCGAGGGGACGGGCCCCCGC